>JAKIUY010000051.1 GCA_021647315.1 Victivallaceae bacterium | reverse complement strand
TGGGAACCTCTCTTGATTTTATATCAAAAAGCGCAATAAAAAAGGGGGAAGACGGTTTTTCTCTGTTTTTTATTGATTTTAAGTAAGAAAATAGGTCTGTAACCATAGGTAAGGGTTGACAGTACCAATAAAATGAAGGGGAGAGTAAAATGAAAAAAGCTCTGGTAATTCTCGTTAGTGCAGTTCTCGTCGTAAGTCTTTGGGGTTGTGGTGAAAGTACTCCGGCAGAAGATGCCAGCAGTGCAATTGATCAAGCGACACAGGATGCAGGCAGTGCAGCTGATAAAGCAGTAACTGATGCAAAAAAAGCTGCAGATCAAAAATAATTTCTCTAGAGGTGATTTCAAAAGTCCAGCGCGAGCATGATTTTTACTGTTTTGGGCGAGTAGATTTTGATTTTTTAGCGATTAATCATACCCGTGGGTATGTGAATGAGCTCAAAATCAAAAGATGGCGTCCAAAATCAAAAATCTGCCGTGGAGACTTTTGAAATTGCCTCTTTACTATTGAAATTATGAAAAAACCGGGAAAAATCCCGGTTTTTTTTGTCGATGTAGCATAACCGTCTCGGGTTGTGAATAGTAAAGTAGCTTAGGCGTCTTGCCTGAGTGATGTAGCATAACCGTCTCGGTTGTGATAAACTGTCATTGAATATTTTTAAACTCAAAAAAATATAAGTAGTAATAAAATAGTGCGACGAGTCCGGCAAGCAACCAGACAATTTAAATATGAAAAAAATCCCCATAACTAAAAAAAAATTATTCATTGCCATTATCGGCATATTCATATTCAGCACTATGCTCTACTGGCAGACCGCCTTTTTTGACTTCGTCTGGGATGATGGAAAAACCATCGTCTTAAACCAGAAGACCCGCTCACTCAGCCTCGCTTTGACTACTTTTTATAAAAAAGCTGAACGCAATAACCAACAAGCAGAAAGCACAATGGACAACTATAATTCTGATGCCTACAGTGCCCCATTGTTGAAGTCAGAAGCAAAATTTTATTCATTTAATTTAACATCTGGCAACTGGCGTCCGCTACGAACAATAGCTCATGCGGTAGTCTATAAATTCTTCAAACTTGAAACATTCTGGTATCACCTGCTTAATATTATCGGACATGGTCTGGTTGCCGTTGTCCTCTTCTTGCTACTTTTACAACTGACTAAAGATATGTTATCCGCCATCGCCGGCACGTTGTTATTTGCGGTACATCCGGTGAATACCGAAGTGGTCTGCTGGGCAAAAAGCTTTGAAGATTTATTAGCCACCATGTTCCTTTTGGTTACATTTAACTTGGTCTTGCTGTTAAACGTCAAGCACTCTCATAAACGCAATATAATATTTATCATGCTGGCCGGTCTTGTCTTTGCCCTGGCGTTATCATCAAAACTGTCTGCACTGTTTTTTCCGATATTTTTAATCCTGTTTTTCCTTTACAACAGATTTAAAGTACCCGGTTCATCGTTAAAAGCGATCATCAAAATTGGACGGTGGCCATTGATAATCTCGATAATTTTATTACTAGAGTCAATAGCAGCCGTAATAACCCGCTCTCTGGTACTTGGGCATACTGCGCATGGTGGCTATATTACAGGAAACTGCTGGACCACCTGGCTCAGCATGCCGCGGATTTTTCTGCGCTATTTATGGCTTCAAGTGCTGCCATACCCACTGTTCTCCGACTACCACAGCTATCCTTTTGCGAAAACCATCAGCGACCTTGTCCCTTGGCTATATACCATAGTTTTCATTATAGTATTTGTCGCTCTTTCCTGGCTGTTTTATCGAAAAAAACTGCTTGCCCCATGGTTGTGGTTCTGGTGTGCTTTGATACCGTTTGCCAATATTATCGCGATGAACTCACTGGGTGCAGAACGTTTTCTCTATATCCCGACGATTGCTTTAGCCTGGCTGGCGGCAGAACTATTTAACCGCTATACGAATGCCTTGCCGGAGCAACGAGAGCAACGTACTCGCAATGCAGCAACGGCTCTGGCAATAATTATAGTTATTTTTGCGGTGATGACGATAAATCGAAGCAAAACATGGAGTTCTTCAGTTACTTTATATGAAACTACAACAGAACAATTTCCTGATTCTTATCGCCCGCGCTATAATTTAGTTGTATCTTATATAAGTCTTGGTCAACCGGATAAAGCCCTTGCTTATGCCGATAAGTTATTACGTAAATATCCGACATTTGACTCATGGACAATATATGCCCAGACTTTATGTATGACCGGTGATTACAATCAAGGTGTCAAGATATTGCAAAAACAGCGTAATAATGTAATGCTGAACCGTATCGGCATTTACGCGGCAAAACATGGCAGATTAAATGAAGCGGAGCGCTGTTTCAGACTTGCTCTGATAATCGCCCCGGATAACCCACGTTATAAAAAGAACCTTGCTCTGTTGCAACGTCAGCGCAAATATATGCAACAAAAATAGAAAAAGTGGTTAGCCGCGAATGCATACATGAATAAGTAGTAGAAGGTTTATTAAACAAAACCGGCTTTATCTGTATTTTATGACGTGGCACAAAAAATGACACGAGATAAAAAAATATTTTCAAAATGATTCTGTCAAAAATGATTCTGCCATCTTTTGTTTACGGCTATGTCAATCTGCGATATTTATGGGAAAACAGTGGAATTTAGCTAATTATATGTTAAATTACCTATTCCGTTTTCGGGCCAATGTAGCTCAGTTGGTAGAGCAATTCACTCGTAATGAATAGGTCAGCGGTTCGACTCCGCTCATTGGCTCCATTTTTTCCACGTTACCTTGCTGATATTTCGTTCAGCGATAGCAAATTTTATACCGACAAACAACAAGGTAAATAGATCTGTTTTCTAATACCGTTTTGCGATCTAAAAGCTATTAAAGAGCTGCGCAGTTGAGTTTGATAACGCACAGAAAACTAGCTAAAAGAATGCACTTGTGTATAATTAGTGCATTCGTGGCTAACGTTTTTTGTTTTTATTAGTTCCGGCAACAACTGTTTTGTTTTAAATTGTAAAATCTAGTATTGTTTCTTGATCAAATGACCGATAATAGGGCTGTTTGCATAAAAAAAACGAAAAAAAAGCGTTTTTTTTGAAAAAGCTATTGCATTACGGTTAAAAGTTTGCTATCCTATAGACAGGATGTGAGTGATTAATCGTAATCACTTCGTATGAAACGTTGGAAACAACAAAACTAACAAAAAAGGAAAAATGAGATGAAACGCAAACAATTCACCCTCATCGAACTCCTCGTCGTGATCGCTATTATCGCGATCCTCGCCGGAATGCTCCTCCCAGCTCTGAATGCAGCTCGTGAGAAAGCACGCCGTATTTCTTGTGCAAGTAACCTGAAACAGATCGGTACCACCATGTTCATGTATGCTGGTGATTACACTGATACGTTCCCAGATGAAAGCACTTCTGAAGTTACTACTGTTGCTTTGGATTCAACGGTTAAAGGTCTTAACCTGCTGATTGAGTACAACTATCTTTCAGACACTGCTATCTACAACTGTCCGTCAACTACTGACTATGCAGCTGAAGACTCTAGCACAATCACTACTCTGAGTACTGAAAGAACTTGTAGTTACATGTATGCTCCTGGTCTGATGACTGGCGCGTCTGACACTTATGGTAACTCTGACTCAGCACTCGTAGCTGATATGACTGATGCTGCTTCTGCACGTCCTACTGGCAACCATGATCAATATGGTAATATCCTGTATCAGGGTATGCATGTCAAAGGTTACTCAGCGAGAAATCAGACCGATTGGTTCATGTTGAACTACGGTGGTGTTAGTACTGATCTTGCTCCTACATCTTGGGAGATCGTTACCACAGGTACTGGTGGCGGTGCACAGTTGTAATTCAGATTATCGAATTAAAAAAGAGAGCTTCGGCTCTCTTTTTTTTGCCCGGATTTTAGATTTATACTATGAGGGTAATTTCCTACTTGCTTTCCTTTGCTCATGCTGTATATTTACCTATTGTATTTTATTCGCGAATGCGCGAATGAAAAAATATTAAGAGTTTTGTTTTAAAATTAGTGCATTAGTGGCTAACGTTTTTTGTTTTTATTAGTTCCGGCGTTGTTGAGCGAAGCGACACCTGAAAGAACCCGGTTATGTTCATGAATTAACGGTTAGAACTAAAATAGATGGATGCTATGATGCGAAACTAGATATTGGAAATAGCGACTTTAAAGATATCATCCTTAATCAACGCTATTATATTGATAAAACTATACTGGTTCGCGATATTCTGAATGGAAGCAAGGTAACTTTGTTGCCGCGCAAAAGAAATTGCTTATTATTATTGTAGTTTTGGCTGCCGAAGTTGTTAGTGCTTTAGTGGTAAGAACGATTATTTTAGGGCGTATGGGACAACATGATTATGTTGCCGGTAGCTGTTGGACTACATGGTTGAATCTGCCGCATATATTTTTACGTTATCTCCATCTCGAATTTATTCCGTATCCATTATACAGTGATTATCAGGGGTTGCCAGTTTATACATCATTAACTGCAGTCGGAGCTTGGATGTATATTATCGGCTTTATTGTTATTTTTTTCCTGTTGTCATATATTTTATATCGCCAACGTTTCCTTGCTCCATGGTTTTGGTTCTGGTGTGCATTAATTCCTTTCAGCAATATTTTGCCTATGGATCAGCTGGCTGGTGAACGTTTTCTCTATATTCCCACTATTGCTACTGCATGGTTGGGGGCATTGTTGTTCAAACGTTATACTGAACCTTATTCGGTGAAAAAATACAGATATACCATCATTGTTACAGTAGGCATTGTGGTTATATTTACCGTAACTACCCTCAGACGAGCTGCAACGTGGGAAAATCCTAAAACTTTCTTTTTAACAATTGTTGAGCAACTGCCACGTTCAGGAAGAGCACGTTATAATTTAATCTCAGCATATATTTTTGATGATGAAATAATTAAAGCCTTCAAAGAAGCTAAAATATTGATTAAGCTATATCCGAATCATCCGCTAGCAAAAAAGAGTTACGGCAAGACACTTTGTTTGATGGGACGCTTTAAAGAAGGAGTAAAGATATTGTATCAGGAAAAAGCTCATATTGAATTGAATTTCATTGGAGTTACAGCAGCACAAAACGGTCTTTTCAAACAGGCAGAATTGTGTTTCAGGCTGGCTGCAAAGTTGGCACCGGATAATTTGCGTTACCAGAAAAATTTAGCTAGGGCGTCAAGGCTACTGGCAGAAAAAGCTCCCCAGCCTCCGACAGGCGCATCGCTTAATAAACCAAGAGCAATACCTCCACAACAAAATTCTCCCCCAAAATGATTATATACTAAAGGGATGAACAAAGATGGAAATAAAATGATGAAATGGAGAAATATATTATGCCTATTGAAGATAATGCTTATGCCAGTCGGCTAATTAAAGCGGGCAGTACTTCTGCATTCATTCGCAACTGGCTATCATGATTCAGGACAGCATAGTTACTGTAAACCTGGCAAACTAAAGGCAAAACTATTGGAATAACAATGAAACAAATATATAACATGAAATTTTCCGGTTCACCGATAACAATTTTACTTCTGTTATTGCTCATAAATAGTGTATATTCTTATTGGAATGCATCTATACAGGCGGTGAAAACTGATTATTTTACCTTGTGGGCTATATCTCAACAATTACCTGCTGAAAATATTTATTCTGAAAACTGGAAAAAAAGCACTGCTCAAAAAACCTATAAACAAGCTCTAAAACCGACAGCGTCATTAGAATATAAACTTGCGGCACGCAACGCTTATAGACTATTTAAGGGTAAATTTGAAATATCCGCTACGCCGTTTCTTCATGCTGTTATCAACATCCTATCTACAGGGAATTATAAAACAGATAAAACGATATTTACAATTATTGCCTGCCTCAGCCTTATTGCATCGCTTATCATTCTTGCAAAACTGCTTAATTTCTCTTTGATACATGCATCCCTGTTTTTTCTTCTTTTTTCATCTTTTTATCCTCCCCTGTTAACCGATATTTCATTTGGTAATTTAAATCAGATGCAATTACTGCTTCTTACATTATATCTTGCTTTTGGTCAAAGTCGCAGAGCTAGGTATATTTTGCTATCCGGTTTTTTTCTGGGATTGGGGATTATGCTTAAACCAAATACTTTATTCATTGCTTTTGTTCAGGCATTACTTCTGTTGTTGGACAAAGATATTAAAAACTTCTGTTACTTTTGTCTTGGAAACATCATCAGCGGCATTTATGCAATCGTAATATCAGTTGCTTTCTTTGGGTACATGACAGTTTGGCTTGATTTTATCGTAAATTTGCAGAATGCATTAACCAATAGATATCATACAAGCTGGGGGAATTTGAGTTTTACCAATTTAATATTTGATTCTTTCGGTATTAATATCTCAGTGTTAAATATTATCATATTGATTTCTGCCATTATTATATTATATTTTTTCGCAAAAAAACAATCTGCTAAAGCTCCGCATATTTTAAATGTTACAACATCACAGCAACAATTAGATAGACTTTTTTTAAGTGTTGGTCTTGGCTCCGTCATTATGTTTTTATCTGCCGGTCTCATTTGGATTCATTACTATGTATTGGTTATTCCTTTTCTCATGTTCATGCTTCGTGATATGAATTTATCTAAAAATAATATCATTAAGCTGTTAATTCCAACTATAATTTTATTACTATTTTCCAGCGTGGTCGAAATTGGAATTAGCAACGGAACTAATGCTAAGTTATCATGGTGTTTAATATATAATTTTTCTACGTTTTTGCTGTTGATTGTTATTTATGTCAATTTATGTCAATTTTTTAAAATGAGGAATTGTACTGCTCCATGCAGGCACAATAGCGATAAGACAAATTCTTGACGTTTATAATTCAAAAGGGTGAATAATGATGCAATCAATAACCATGAATAAAAAAAATATCCGATTGGCGGTTATCGGACTTTTTCTCTTTAGCAGTGCTATCTATTCCCAGACCCTGTTTTTTGATTTTGTCTGGGATGATCAGGGAGTTATTATTTTTAACAAAAATATCCAGTCAACAGAAGCCGCCCTGAAAACATTTTATAAGCCATCGATACAGCCTTATAACACTGCTGAACACAAGATGATGACCGTCCTGACCTCAAAAAACTGGCGTCCATTGCGTACCGTGGTTCACTCGCTTATATTCAATTTTTTCAGACTTGACCCGACCCCATATCACCTGCTAAATATTCTTTTTCATAGTTTGGTCGTAGTTCTGCTCTTTTTCCTGTTACTGCAAATTATCGAAGATATGCTCGCCGCGCTGGTTGGAGCCCTGCTGTTTGCGGTACATCCGGTAACAACCGAAGTGGTCTGCTGGGCGAAAAGCCTCGAAGACCTAATGGCAACCGCCTTTCTGTTGATGACATTCAACATGATCATGCAGTTAAAGAGTCAACATTCCAATAAACGAAATATAACTTTTTCCTTGATTGCAATTTTCACTTACGCCTTGGCACTAACCTCAAAATTATCAGTAATATTTTTCCCTGTCTTTTTGATAATATTTATTATCTACCGTCAAATCAAAGCAGAAAACAGGCACTCTATTAAAACTAATGTCATGCGTGCCCGCTGGCCACTGGGGCTTGCCATAATTTTGACAGTGGCAACAATCGCTGCTGTCATCGCCCGTTCTGTAATAATCGGTCAAACTGCACAAGGAACTTATATCACTGGTGATTGTTGGACCACTTGGTTAAGTATGCCACGGATATTTTTACGTTATCTACAAATAGAACTATTTCCCTACCCATTATATGCAGATTATATGAATTACCCAGGAGCGAAGTCATTGGCTGATCCGGTCGCCTGGAGTTATACTGTAATTTTCATCTTAGTTTTCACCTTACTTACCTGGCTGTTATATAAGAAAAAATTATTGGAGCCATGGTTGTGGTTCTGGTGCGGGTTGGTGATGTTCTCTAATATTATTGCGATGAATCAACTTGGAGCAGAACGTTTTCTCTATATTCCGACCATTGGCTTTGCATGGCTGGCGGCTGAAATATTCAAACGCTATTCACAGCGACAGGCTATCCCACCAGGCAGCAAAAGCGAAAAAATCTTAATAACGACCGTTGTAATACTATTCCTCGCATTTTTAACCCTTACCATACAACGCAGTGCAGTATGGAGTAACAGGTTTACTTTATGGTTCACGACCACCAAACAATTTCCTCATTCTCAGCGGGCTCGGAGAAATTTAATCAAGTCCTACATTGACTTAAAGCAACCTGATAAAGCGATTCCTTATGCCAAAGGGTTATTAAAAGATTACCTAAATCAAAAAAATATAACACTATATGCCAAAGTAGTTTACATGTCCAAGCCAACAAAAAAGATGATGACTTCTTTATATAAGTATAATAAAAATGTAGCTCTGAACAGCATTGCCATTTTTGCGGCCAAGCGCAAAGAGTTTGATAATGCAGAAAAAGCAGCGACCCTTGCCTATAAAATAAAAGCTGATAAGGATAGTTATGACACCTTGAACCGTGTTGCGCTTTACGCCGCTAAAAGAGGTTATTTTGCTGTAGCTGAACGCACTGTTTTTCTCGCGTCTGGAATCAACAGCAATGATAACACGATCAATCGGGTCGGAATTCAGGCAGCGCAACAGGGCAGACTGGATGTTGCAGAGCGTTGCTTCACATTGGCGGCAAAAATTAATCCTACCAATAAGAACTATGCGAAAAATATCCAGTTATTACAACGTCAACGTCAACGTCAACGTCAAAAAAACGCACAGTGAAGAAATTTAGATTTTTGAATGATGATTTTTGATTTGTATTATGAATGTAATTGCCTGTTTGCTTTCCTTTGCTCATGCTGTATATTTTAGACAGGATGAACAGGATCGCAGAGGATTTAATAAGTAGTGTGAAGCACAAAGACCTCGCAGCAGATGCAGTCAGATTACTATAGTTTAAATATCAACCTAAACAAGTATACTATTATGGATAGGATAATTATCAGAGATTTAACGGTTATGGCGATTATCGGCACCCTGCCGCATGAACGAAATATTGCTCAACCTATTATCTTTAATATTGAGCTGATGCTTGATCTGGCACCGGCGGGACACAGTGACGCGCTTGATGATACCGTAAATTATCAGGATATTGAACAACGGATAAAAAAAATGGCGGAAACCGGTAAGTTTTTCCTCTTGGAAAAACTGGCGGAAACCGCAGCTGAAATATGCTTGAGCTATGATATGATAGATAAAGTAAAGATAACACTCGATAAACCACAGGCATTAACCGATTCAGCCAGCGTCGCAATTCTCATTGAACGCGGCAAGTAGGTTGTGCTACGCACGTTTTCAACAGGTGCTGTCCCAGCGCGAAGTGCCAATGAATGTCCATTACGGGTTATGGGTTATGGGTTATGAATGTGGAAACTAAAAAAAATGATTGCCATTCACTGCGTTCATTGCTGACACTACGGTCAGTCTCGTTCGCAGGCTCAGGTCTGTCAAAAATGATTGCCATTCACTGCGTTCATTGCTGACACTACGGTCAGCCTCGTTCGCAGGCTCAGGTCTGTCAAAAAAAGGTTTTTAAACATGAGTGAGCATCACGAAGAGCTGGCGGCATTGCGGGCTGAACTTGAAGATTACCGCAAAGAAAAAGAACAGATTCGCCAAGTCATCGGTGCCATAGGCGGCGCGGGATCAAGTCGCCGGGATAAACTGTTCAACTTTATTATTATCTGCGTCTTGATTGCCATTCTTGTGCTTGATGTCTTGCGCCACTTTTTCCATATTCCTATTCCCATCTCTTCAATGTTTTCGTTGGAAATAGGCGTGTTTCTGATCTCATTGAAAATTATCTTGATGATTCATAAACAGACTAAAGTTGAACATTTTCAGTTCTGGATTCTAAATTCAATTGAATTCAGGATTAATTCATTAGCCAAAAAACTCAGATCAATCGAGAAAAAACTAGATAAATAGACCGATTTCATCGGCACATTAAAAATAAAAACAGGAGTAGATAAAATGAAACGGAATAATATTGCGCTTGATGATTTTAATACCAATATTTTCAAGGTATTAAATAAAGAATGGATGTTGTTGAGCGGTGGCGATTACAGCAGCAAAAAATATAACTTTATGACGATTAGCTGGGGATTTATGGGAACTATGTGGTTCAAACCCGTGATCATGGTTGGACTGCGTCCACAACGGCATACATTAGAATTTATTGAAAAATATGACACGTTTACCATTTCCGCATTTTCAGAAGACCACAAGGCGGCGCTGGCATTTTGTGGCGCTCATTCCGGCCGTGATTGCGATAAAGCCGCCGAATGTGGCTTGACACCAACTGCGGCTAAAAAAGTTGACGCACCGGCATTTAAGGAGGCTGAATTGGTAATCGAGTGCCGAAAACTCTACCATGATCAGTTGAAAGCGAAAAATTTCAATGACAAATCAATCCTTTCAGAATGCTACCCTAACCGTGATCTGCATATCATGTTCACCGGCGAAGTAGTAAATATCGCCGGGATAAAAAAATATATAAATGCAGAATGATTTTGATAAAAAATAAAAAATAATTTTAACCATGAAGAGCGTGAAGAACATGAAGGTAATATAGGTTTTTGATTCTTGAAATTTTGGTTCCCAAAATATTAAAAAATCAAAAAGGGGTGTTCATAAAAAATGATTGCCATTCGCTACGCTCATTGCTGACGCTACGGTCAGCCTCGTTCGCAGGCTCAGGTCTGTCACAAATGATTGCCATTCACTGCGTTCATTGCTGACGCTACGGTCAGCCTCGTTCGCAGGCTCAGGTCTGTCATGTTTTTTGGTTGCTGCTTTGTTACTCTGCGATCTTCATGATCTTCAGGTGATATGATTGTATTAGAAGTTCCGGCGTTTTCGTTCAGGCACTATCTATAAATTTATTCATATTTACAATATAATATCATTTGTATGAATATTCGAGAAAATCACAATGATTTTTACTTTTCCAGCAGCCATTTTCATACTGGAATTACTTTTACTTCACAGTTATCTATTTGTAGTTTATCCTCTGATGGAGAAAGTTTATTTAAGCAATACTTTAGATTTGCAAAATCTAAATATTCTTTAAAAGAAAAATAGAATCTCTTTTAACTTTTCTCTATTCATATGCTGACTGGCTAAAGTTGGTTAAAAAGATTTGATTTTTTCGTAAAGAGGATTATCTTGAGTAATTAGGAGTTTAATTCCATATTTTACATAAAGAGGCTATTGATGATAAAAAGAGAGATTTCTGAACGCGTATTAGAATTAAGCAGAAAATTTCCTGTTGTGACAATCACGGGGCCTAGACAATCCGGGAAGACCACTTTATGCAGGATGTTATTTCCAGAAAAAGCATATGTAAGTTTAGAAAATATTGATAATAGAGAATTTGCTTTAAATGACCCAAAAGGATTTTTACAAAAATTTTCATCCGGAGCAGTTATTGATGAAATACAAAGAGTTCCTGAACTGTTATCATATATTCAGGAAATTGTTGATTTTACAGATGAAAAGGGATTTTATATTTTGACGGGCAGTCAACAATTTGAATTGTTATCATCAATAACTCAATCTCTGGCGGGAAGAACCGCAGTAATAAAACTTTTACCATTTTGTTATAATGAAATTTATAAGAATCAGAATCCTAGCATAGAAGAAGTCTTATATACAGGATTTTATCCAAGAATTTTCAAGGAAAAGATAAATCCTACAGACATGCTCTCTTTTTATGTAAATACTTATGTGGAAAGAGATCTGAGATTATTACTAAACATCAAAAATTTATCTATTTTTGAAGCATTTCTCAAATTATGTGCTGCCAGAACTGGGCAAATTCTGAATATGTCTTCCGTTTCAAATGAACTGGGAATTGACTTGAAAACGGTAAAATCCTGGCTGTCTATATTAGAGGCCAGTTTTATTATAAAACTTTTAAATCCATATTATAAAAATATTAATAAACGCTTAATTAAGACGCCGAAACTTTATTTTTTAGATACGGGTTTAGCAGCCTTTTTGCTGGGGATTAAAAACAGCGAACAACTGGAAAATCATCCCTTAAAAGGTGAGCTTTTTGAAACTTATGTTATTGGCGAATTATGGAAAAACACTTATAATAAAGTTGAACAGGAAAATCTCTATTTTTTCAGAAATCACCAGGGAAATGAAGTTGATGTTATATTTGATAATGTGATGTCGATTTCTCAACTTGAGATAAAACTGACCCATACAGTAAAGTCTAAAATATTAAGCAGTCTAAGCTATTTAACCAAAGCAGGTTATGCTGTTGATGACAGTTATTTAGTTTATGGTGGCGATGACAACTATAGGCGTGAAGGAGTTAATATTAAAAGTTGGAGAAACATAAATTAAAAGTCCCTTATTTCAAATATCATCTTTTAAGTGCCTGTTAATCATTATAGCACCTCCCTGATTATAATCAATAACCCTTGTAAAGGTACTACGGCGTGGTAAATTTACAATGTTTATGTTTACGCCAAAATAATGTAAACCTTTTAAAAACCATTTCTAAAACCACTAAAAACTTCGCTTTTTAACAAACATCAGATTGCGATGCTTGATAGCTGATAGATAGTCCTCGCAAAGCTAACTCAGCCTTTATCTTCAATGACAGGTTGCCGGGATTTCAAACGCCACCTGTTCACGATATTGTAAGCGATAAAATCTCTGATAAATTCATACCCGCCATAAAGTGCCAAGGCAACCAATGCGGCAAAGACCAGCCAGTTGCTGGCGGTAAAAATTAATATTCCATAAAGCAGGATAAAAATCAGCAGATAGCGTTCTTTGCGAACAGTAAACAGTGTTACCACCCATAGAGCAGGTGCGGCAAAACGACGCATTGAACTGAAAAAGTCAATATACCAAATATTTCTTGCAGGTTGTTCAATGAATGAAAATGGCAGAATTGGAAAGGCTAATAAGAAGATTGTTACTATCAGCATTCCCCGATATAATATCTTATCTGATTTCCATGCGTCACTGCATGCGAACGCTGCGGTCAAACCGGCAAATATGGGTAAAACAAAACGATATGGTTGTCCGATAACGATATAACCGCAAAAGAAAATCATCAATGGTGTAATCCATAAAATCAGTGAATTGCGCAAAACCCTATCTTTAATGGTTGCAAGTCCGGCGATGCCGATTGCGAAGTAAAAATAATGCAGATTGAAATAGTAGTTTATTCTTGCAGGAATATTTTTTATCTCAAAGCCTTTGTAAACTTCAGTTGGATGCAAAACATACGGGAAGGTGAATATCGAACCGAATTGAATGTGATTTACTATCAGTTGAATCGAAAACACCGCGATAAATGCTCCTATTGCACTGACAGTAGCCTTAAGTAGAAATTTCCAGTCTTCATATCTTATTTTATCAGTATACCAGAATACCCAGGCGATGAATGGTGCAAAGAAAATATTGTTTACTCTGGTAAGACAGGAGAACCCGAAAATCGCGCCGACAATAATATATTTGCGCAGGTTGGATTTCATATACAATGAACATGTTAAGGCGATTAACAGGGTACACATTGAGACATTGCCGCTCATCGAATTGTAACCCGTTTGAATAAACCCGTAACAGGTGCGGATATAATGGCTCAGTTGTATCCCCAAGGGCGAAAAAAAGGATATTTGTTTAGGCGATTCAGCAATACAATAAACCATAGTAAGCATAATCCAGATAAAAACAGCCCAAAACGCTTTATGTTCCGAAGCAGAAAGTTTTTTTACTATAAAAAATATACATATCAGACTAAGAGGCATTAATATCATGCCGGAGAATATAGAAAAAGGTTCAACTATATCAAACACATTGTTGGCGTTTGTTGCCAGCAAAAATGGAATATAAACCAAGGGCATTCCCATTGTCATATCCCATTTTTCAGAAAAATCCCATGCCAGCAAATCCTGAGCCGGTTTGAAAAATGACATTTCATCCAGCGGGTAGCGCAATTCGCCATTTGCGGAATAGAGCAATAATAGGAGACGGCCGAAATGAGCCATCAAGATAATGCCGGTTAATAAATACAGACGGTTTTTAACTGCAATTTGATAATAATTTTTCTTGTAGACGCGAAAGTAATAATAAAGCAGAAGCAGTAATACAATCCCCCATAAAAAAAATGCTCCATAAAGATAGCTGTAATTAGGCTTGAAAGTAATAAATTTACGCTTACCAACATCTTTTATTACTATATCGGGACAAACCCATGCATTTTGTCCGTTAATATTTATCTGAAAAAAAATAATATCTTTGTAGAGTGAAGCACGTTTTTTTCTGAAAAAAAATTGTTGCCGGGCGTTAATAGAAGTTTCAACATTGAAAAAGCCAATAGGTTGCTCATCAAGACTAGGTTTAGCAAACAAAGGCGTTCCAGAGGATATTGATAGTGGGAATAGCTCTTCGGCACCAGCATGGCTTAAGATAAAAAAAGTTGTAATGAAAATTATTAGTCTTAGAATTTGCATTATTATTCCTTGTTGTTGCATAATATTATTCGTGCGAAATGCCTGCTTGTTATGCGTTTTTGTCGGCGAGCAAAGAGTGAGTTCTCGAACGACCTTGCAAAGCAAGGGCTTTGTAGCATAGCGAAACAGCTTTAGCGTGCAAACAATACGCTCAAAAAAGCACGCTGAAGCTGAGAACTCCGACAGGTCTTATGCATTTAAACAACCACCGGCTATTGTTTCTTTAAATATTTACCGCAAAGATTTTTTATTGTTTTCAGATAGGCAAGCCAGAATGCTCTACGCATTGCGAACCGCAGGACTGACTGCTCCGTGTGTTGATAGTACGCTGTACGATATAAGATTGTGGCAATAGCCAATGGTGAAGTACGACGACGATACAAAGCTGTTGATAATGAATATAACGCTACTTCCATAATAGACTGAATATTGCAACGGAAATCGTTATGCAGGGTTGGGTGTTGTAGCAATTGTGCCGCTTTTCTGATAAAATTGATATTGGCTGCTTTGATTAAATCAACTTCACTGTTTTTTTCACTCCATGATTCATTGTGAATTCTAAAAGCAGTCAAGGGTTGGTGGATAAAAGGAACCTTATCCTGTGCCCCTGATTGGATAAGTAAAATATACTCACCATAAAGTCCCAGCATTTCAGGCTGTTTCGTTATATCAGGAAAACCGTTATGGTCTATTAAGTATTCACGATTAAACATGCCCATTGTGCTGATTGGCCAGATTTTTCGTTTTAATGCTTGATAGAGAAATTTATCTCCTGCAAATAAATCGTATTCCATCTTTTCCGGTGCATTCATATTTAGCGATTGAGATCCCTTTAAAAATTCAAAGGCGGCAAACGCACACATCGGATAGTCACATTCACGCAGGCACTGAGCATAATAAGAAAAATATTCAGGCAACATTAAGTCATCGTCGGCAAGCCAAGAGAAATAATGCCCGGTGGCAAGGTTCATAAGTTCATTCAAATTGTTGAATTCACCCAAGTTAGCCGGATAGTTGACATATTTTATTCTAGGATCATTTATGCCAAGAATATCACCGTTAACCTCGGCAGCCTGATAATCATTCCCGACTATGACCTCAAAATCATCATACCCCTGACTCAGGATAGAGTTAAGGCATTGCTTTAACAGGTCGTTTCGATTATAGGTAGTTATACCAATGGAAAAAAAAGGTTGCATGAATTACCAGTTATTTTAATAATTTTTCACACATTTTATAAACCCGCTTGGATTACAAGTAAAAAGCAACTTGTTTTCAATTTCTTTATCAACTTCAAATCTATCGTTTTCTGATAAAAACTGTTGCAAAGCAGTCATCGGGTTATTACCCGGTCCCCACGGGCGATCACGATGTTCCTGTTCAGGAATAAAATCAACTATTGTATCACCGCAGACAATATATTGACCTTCGCCTACAAGTGGCGAATAAAGGTTCAATTCTTGAATAACATGTTCATGAGTATGGTGCGAGTCAAGAATAACCAATACATCTCGACAATCTCCAATAATTTCTTCAACTTTTTCAACTGTATTTTTTTCAATTGACGAAGCATTTATAAGTTCTATTTTCTCAGATACTTCACCATGAGACATTATGCGTTTTTTTAGATCATCCGGCATATAAATATCAATGCCTAGCACTTTTTCTCCTCCCCATGCTTTCAACAAAGTTGAATGAAATAACAATCCTCCACCCCAAGCTACTCCTATTTCAATTATATATTTCGGCTTTGTAGCAAAAATAATTTCTTGGATGGCAAACATATCCTGTGGCAGATTGAGAAGAGGCTCTCCCATCCATGTTGCTTGATGTATCCAGTTGTATTTATCTGCTCTGACCAAAACATCAATAACATCATCTTGTAATTTCTTGTCTGCTACCATTCCCTTAGCAGAGTTAAGTCTGAATTTTTCAAATTCTTCTCTTGTAAATAGTTTTTTCTTTTTTGTCATTTTACTTCCACCTTTTTAAATAATTTAATAGTATCTTCAATGCGTTTATTTACACTGCCCCTAAACTCAAATCCGAGTTGCTCAAATTTCTTTCTTTCGACATTGTACGATAACTGATTCATTATTGCAGTATCGACAAAATTGATATTCACTTCTGGGATATAAACTTTTATCGCCTCAATAATATCATTAACAGTTTTATTTGCGGTCAGGACGTTATAAATATTACCGTCAAAAAGATTATTTTTAATGATAAAAGCTATTGCTCTAACGGCGTCATCTAAATCCAAATAAGGGCGTCTTTGATGTAAAGCGGTTCGCCAAACCGTCAAGCCCTGTCTGTTGACTGCCTGCCAGCAAAACTTATTCACTGCAGTATGAAACCTCATTCCGGGTGAAGTCCCACAAATGGTTCCGAAACGACAGGTAACAAATCTCAAACCGTGACTTTTTCCAAAATCGTTTAGCAGGCGTTCTTCTTTCAGCTTAGTTTCCGCATAAGGGCTTTGCGGCTGCAGTTGTTCGAGTGAGCATGACTCGTCAACAGAATCCTCCTGAGTACCATATACGCTGGTTGAGGACAGGTGAAGTATCGGAGTGTTTGCTTCAAGACATGCTTCCGCGATTTTTCTGGTTGTATTAAAATTATTGTGCTCCAGTTCGTCTTTAATATTAAAACTATTGGTAGCGTCAGTAATCGCGGCAAGCTGAATAACGACATTTGCGCCATTAAAGGTTGCTTTCAAGTCAAGGTCAAGGACATCGCCTTCAATAAACTCATACTCGGCATTTATTTCAGAAAGTCCAAATAAGGAACAATAACGCTGTGCGCTCATATTGTCGATCATAACAATTTTACAGCCGGGAAAAACTATGGGTAAATAACGGATGACTTTTGAGCCAATATGCCCCAGTGCTCCTGCGATAACAATTTTCATAATTTCACCTTATATAGTGCTCTAAGCAATTTTTAAAATATGATTTAGTCTTTTCAAGTCCTTCTTCCA
The DNA here is from genome assembly GCA_021647315.1 of Victivallaceae bacterium. Classification (GTDB taxonomy): domain Bacteria; phylum Verrucomicrobiota; class Lentisphaeria; order Victivallales; family Victivallaceae; genus JAKIUY01. The sequence continues at coordinate 15,025 of JAKIUY010000051.1, read as the reverse complement.
GTTCATGTCTTGGTTTCCAATCCGTACATTTTTTAAATTCAGTATTGGAAATCACCGCGTCTCCAATTTCGATAACTTCTCTATCTTTCGGCCATTCAATGAAATCAACTTTTCCAGAACCAATTACACTTACCGTTATTTTGGCTATGTCAGCAACACTTATATGCTTATCTCCTACCGCAAAAAAGCTCTTTCCAATTGTTTCTTTTTTTTGTGCTGCTGCAATTAACGCATCAACTGCGTCTTCAACATACATAACGTTTCTTTTTTGTGCTCCTGAACCAAAGACACAAATAGTTTTATTTTGCAACGCCAAACCTACAAAAAAATTATTAAAAGTAAATTCGGCACTATTTATGCATGCTCTAGGTCCGAAAATATTAGCAAATCTAATTACAGAGGCGTTTAAACCATAAGCTCTAGTGTATACCAAAACATATTTCTCAGAGACCATTTTATTAGCAGAATAAATATCTGTTGGAAATTCCGGATGATTTTCATCAGCAGGCTGATATTTCAACGTGCCCAATTGCGTACTTGTTCCAATATGAATAAAACGACATTGTGGATTGAATCTTTTTATCGCTTCTAAGAGGTTTATTGTACCTTTAACGTTCGCATCCATATCTGCCCATGGCTCGCGCATTGAAAAAGGGTGAGATGTTGATGCCGCACAATTAAATACATAATCTTTATTTGCAATATGCTGAGAAAGTAGATCAAAGTTAAGAATATCGTATAAAAGAATATTAACATTGTCTTTTATGCCTACAACATTATATAAGTTTCCTCCGGAATGAGTATCTAGATTATCATAAATTGAAACTTCAGCTCCTAGCTCCAAACACTTCTGAGCTAAATTGCTTCCGATAAAACCCAATCCCCCAGTAATTAGTATTTTTTTATTTTTTAGGTTAATATTCACTCTATACCTCCTGTTTATTTACAAAATATACTGCAATCAGTATTTAAAGTTCATTGATGCTAATATTTCGTCAAATTCATCACGTACTTCATCGCCATGGCGGAAAATCAGACTTTCATAGTATTGACATTCTGAGAGATTTTTTGAAGAAATGTCATTTATATCCATTTTAACCAACGCACGCATCCATTGTTCATCAATATTATATCGACAGAACATTGTAGCCATTTTAGTGAGATTTCTAATTTGCTTAGCTGTAGTTAAATCAAATTTTACCGAACCACAACCGTCATGCCACTCATAATTACATGACTCATTCAACAAAATACCATTTGCTAAACACTTATCATAAAGTACAGTGCCGGGGTAAAGCATTAATGGAAAACATGCCACGAATGTTCCTGGTCCAATGCGCTGAGCCATCTTTATCGTATCAATAGCATCACCGATTGGATCTTCTACCGGAAGACCTATTATTAATTCCAGTTTTACTTTAATATTGAAAGAACTTAATCTATCATATGCTTTTTTTACTTGTTCTTCATTCTGAAATTGACGATTAAAAAGTTTCAAAGATCCAGGTCTGCAAGTCTGTAAACCCATTTGAACTGATTTAGCAAGTCCAGCTAGTATTTTCAAGGTTTTATCTGAAGATTGTAAAACTGTTAATGGAGTAACATTTGCATATATGCTCAGACCAATTTCTTTTTCCCACGCCTTTGAAAAATCAGCCAACCACGCTTCCGCATCATTTCCAGCTAAAATATCATCATCTTCCAAAGAAATTTCTTTGGTGTTATATTTTAAGAGAATTTTGCTTTCTTCTATAAGATGATTAACTGGCCTTCTGACTAACCAACATCTTTTATAGTTTTCAGCTCCAACTCTTTTTCTAACTAAAGAAGTTGAACAGTAAGAGCAATTATATATACAGCCAAAATGAGACATTATATACTTTCTATGCCTATTGGCAATCCGTGAAATTGATTCAAAATACTCTTCCCTAGCAGGAAACATATTTTCAGGAAAGGTCGGAGTTCCCGTAATGGTTTCCTTATTATTATTATTTATAATTTTATCAATGATACCGTATGCAGGGCCAATAACAACAATATCTATTCCTCTTTCTTTCGATACATTTTGGACCGCATATACATGATGTCCGCCAAAAACAGTTTTTACTTTCGGGCATTTTTCTTTAATCTTTTCTGCAAGCTTTACTGCGTAATCGAAAGTTGTTGTTAATGGAGAAAAACATACAAAATCTGGTTCCCACACACAAATTTCAGAAATGACACCATCTAAATCACCGTCAAACCATCTTATTGCTTGTTCTTGTTTCAAAAGTTCTCCAGCGACAAAAACAAGACCATAATTCTCATCATTTCCAAGATGTATTAATGCAAATTTTTTCCCCATATTGACCTTCTGTACGTTATTTTAAAATTTATTTATCACTTAATTTTGTCTCCATTAATAATTCTTTTATTCCATTTTCAAAAGTAAACTCAGGTTTCCAGCCTGAGACATTTTTAAAATTGGAAATATCTGCAATAAAATTTCTATATTCAATTGGAGAAAGATTTTCAGGTGCCGGGATATGTTTTATATTGACAATTGTGCCAGTTAAAATTTCAGCTTCCTGAGCTATTTTATTTACTGCATCTTTTAAAGTTATTCCTGATCCAGAAGCAATTAAAAATTCCATTCCATTCAACGCATCTATGTTAGGCAGGCAGCAAAGCAAAGCTTTTATTACATCTTTTATGTATATATAATCTCTAATGTACTCGCCATTACCATAAATAGTTAAAGTTTTACCCGTCAGGGATTTGTGAGCCATGATATTTACAATCCCTCGCCCAGAATTTTTACTGCTCCTGCCGTAACCATAAACATTGGCCAATCGTAATACTGTACCTATTGCATAATCATTTGCGCAGTACACTTTCAAATAATTTTCAGCTGCCAGCTTGTGTGTATCATAAATTGTCACTGGCTCATCTTTAACATTTTCATTGACTGGTATTTTTTCAGTTAAACCAACTTGAGTAGCCGTTCCAGTAAAAATAATAACCGGTTTCTGTTCTAGTTCCCGAGATACTTCAAGAATATTTAATAATGGCAATACGTTTATCTTCCAATCAGCTTCAGGGTCTTCCAAAGCAGTATAAACATTAGTCTGAGATGAAAGATGAAATATCACATCTACTGAAGGACACAAACGCTCCCAAATATCTTTTTTTGAAATATCCGCCTCAATATCAATAAACTCAGCCTTTGACTCACTCAATGTTGGTAAATGTTTCAAATTGCTGGTGATTCGGTATATAGTTGCTTCTATATATTTTAAAGATTCAACAAGCTCCGAACCGATATAACCGCTTGCCCCAGTTATAGCGATTTTCTTTCCTGCATAGGCAGGTAATATTTTATTTATTCCAGTCATAATTCACTTCAGAATGTTTAATTCTAACTTCATCGTCCAGATCATAGGTTCCACTGGTAACATAAATAATATTCATTGGTGCAGTCAGACATTTGTACCCATGCAAAACGCCCGGCGGAAACATATACACCTGGGCAGGGTGTGAATCGCCGCAGAAAAACTCCATCAGTTCTTCGTAAGTTTCAGATGTTTCACGGTTATCATATAATGCAACCTTGATCAAGCCGGTTGCAACATAATTCCACTGCGTCTGATAGTTATGTCCATGCCAGGCTTTGACTACGCCGGCATTAACTAAAGAATGGCTCAACTGACCAAAGCCAGCACTGAAAAAATCATCAGTATGCTGAATTATTTCCCTGAAAAACCCTCGTTCATCATCAAATGTTATCAGCTCTTTTACCGCAACGCCCTGAATCATTTTACACGCCCTTGATAAAACTGTTTGATAGCGTCAATTACCGTTTCAATACTACTATTATCCAGCTCCGGAAACATTGGCAAACTTAAGATTCGCTCATTCAACTGTTCAGCTGTGGCGAGTTTCAAACTAGCATGATCGCTATAGGCCGGTTGTTGATGGATCAACACGGGATAATGAACTGCGGTTCCGATACCGTTATCCTGCAAAAATGTTTTTAACTGATCCCGTCCCTTAATTTGAATAACATATTGGTGATAGACGTGGTTGTAGCCGTCTCCGGTTTGAGGTAAAGTAATTTCCGGAATTTTGCCCAATTCTGTAGTATATATTTTGGCTATTGCTTGGCGTTGGGCATTGTTTTGGTCAAGATACTGGAGTTTTACTCGCAATATCGCCGCCTGCAATTCATCAAGCCTGCTGTTTATACCCTGACAACTGCTGATATAACGTTCTTCCCAGCCATACTGCCGAATAGCCTGCATGCGTCGTACCAGTTTTAACGAACTGGTCACAACCGCCCCGCCATCCCCTAATGCACCGAGGTTTTTAGTTGGATAAAAACTGAAAGTTGCTATTTCTCCGAAATTTCCTACTTTAATTCCGTCAAGAGCAGCACCATGAGCCTGGGCACAATCTTCAATTAGACAGACACGGTATTTTTCAGTAATTTCAGCCAATTGTTTCATTGCAGCCGGATGCCCGAACAGATGGACGGCAATTACTGCTTTAATGCTATGGTCATTCATATTTAATTGTTGTTCAAGAGCCTCTGGACTCATGGTATAAGTTACCGGATCAATATCAACAAATCCCGGTACTGCACCAGCACGTTCAATCGCTGCTACCGTTGCGACTGCTGTATTCGGCACTGTAAGTACTTTATCCCCAGTGCCGATATTAAGTGAACGCAGTGCCAATTCCAGGGCATCGGTACCATTGGCGCAACTTACGCAGTGAGGAATATCGACATAGGCCGCAAACTCTTTTTCAAAAGCTTCAACTTCATGACCTAGAATATACCAGCCACTATTGAGAGTACGTTTTATTGCAGCATCAATTTCTGCTTGATGAGCCACATAGCCAGCTTTAGGATTGCATTGTAAAATCATAACTGTATTCCTGTATACCTTTTTCAGATAACCTTTACTTCAGGGACATAAACAATCCATTTACCGCCTGCATCCATAAAACCCTGTTCTTTTGCCATTATCTCTTTGGAATGGTTATAGCCGAAAAGTAGAGCATACTCCGGATAATCCAGCTGGAATGCTTCATGCGCTGTAACAGGAATATGGGCCCCGGGGCTGAATTTACCCTGTTTAATCGGCGTAGTATCACAGATGTAATCAATATCTTCAGCAGTTATACCGCAATAATTAATAATTGTCGTACTTTTTGAAGTTGCGGCATAGCCCGCAATCTTGCTGCCAGTACCTCTTATTTGTTTAATCAAAGCTGTAAGATTTTTACGGAAATCTTCACAATTATTTTTAAATGCCAGGAAAGTTTCCGCTTTGTCCAAGCCCAGCTCCTGTTCTCTGCTTATTAACTTACCGACTACAGGAGATACTTTATGCATACCTTTGTTAGCAAGAATATAACGCATGGAACCTCCATGAGTAACTTGTGGCTTAACATCAATCAATTCCATATCATGCATCGCAAACAACTTACTGACTGATAGAGCTGAGAACAGGAAAACATGTTCATCATAAATCTGATCAAAAGTTGTCTGCTCGATAACTTTCCCCAAATATGGATCTTCAAACATAGCAATCCCATTCGGTTTCAGCAAAGTCTTGATTCCTTCGACAATTGAATGCATATAAGGAATATGGCACATGACATTTGCGGCTATAAATGCATCTGCGTGACCATTTTCAGCAATAATTTTTTCAGCACACGCTTTGTCAAAAAATTCAACAATGGTATTGATACCTTTACTTCTGGCAACTGCCGCGACATTGGCTGAAGGCTCTACACCAAGATGTCGGATATCCCATTCGGCAAAGTTACGGAGCATAATGCCGTCATTACTGCCGATTTCCACGACAAACGGATCATTGCTATCTTTAAAAAAATCATCTTTTACTGATTCGGCAAATGCTTTGAAATGTTCGCCCATCAGTTTAGATGTCCCAGAAAAGAACGCATAGTTTTCGTTGAACATCTGTTCCCGGTCAGGTTGATTGATCAGTTGGAACATATTACATGCTGGACAGCAGCCAACTTCCATCTCGAAAAAGTACTCACTGGTAAACTGTTCTTTTTTTAGAAATCCATTAGCAATCGGCATTTGGCCAAATGTCATGAATGGTTCGAATTCAGTCTTGCAAATTAAACATTTATTCATCGATTAATATTCCTTTAATTATAATTGTTCTGTTAGCTGATATTTGGTGCATAAACTATTGATACTGTCAACTAAATGATCCGGTATCGGAATGCCGGCTTTCTGGCGTTCATTATACAGGATCTTTTCCGGGTCACCAGGGAAATATATTGGCGTGCTCGCGTCTTCTCTCGGTTCAGCACGGACTTTGTCCGCCAACTGTTGCAGTCGTTTCTTGAAATTATCTATATCTTCAAACAACGCAATATTAATGGCAACACAAAACTGTCCGAGATAACGTTTATCAGCAATATCATTGTTGTACATGTTGGTGACTTGGTCGCCAACCGGCATCCCGGCGAGTAGTCCGCACAGAATATCTACCACAATGCTTAGGCCGAATCCTTTATAACCACCTAACGGAGATAGGAATACTGCCTCAAACGGGTCAATGGTTGGGGTGCCGTTTTTATCAAATGCCAGACCTGCCTCCAGAGATTCATTCAATTCCCGTGACTTTTTGACTCCATTCCAGGTAATTTGAGTTGTAGACGCATCATAACAGAACGGTGATTCATTTTGCATCGGAGCGGTAAAACATATTGGGTTTGCCCCGAAAAATGCCCGGGTGCCGTTCTCTGTTTTCATTAATGGTGAAGCATTGGTGAAGCTTAGACCAATCATATCAGCCTCCGCTGCCATAAGCCCGTAACATGCCGCTGCCCCGAAATGAGTTGAATTTCTAACTGAAGTAACCCCTATGCCGGCAGTCTTGGCATTTTTGATAGCAGTTTTCATCGCCTCCTGACAGGCCAGAGTACCGAATGCATCATCAGCATCAAGTATCGCAACTGCTGGCGAGACCTGGGTTATTTTTATCTCAGGATTGCGATTTACCCGCCCGCCAACCAGAGCATTAACATAATGAGGAAATAGTCGGATACCATGCGAATCAACGCCGCGCAATGAAGCCCCGACCAGACATTCACTGACCGACTCCGCTGCTGCTTTATTACCGCCGGCATTTAGAATTATATCATGCAATATTCTGCTGATTAAGTTGCTGTCGCAATGTCTTTCCTGCATATTATACCTCATTATTTGATAAGTTTCACTTCAACCCATTGATTATTCTCTAAAGATTTATTCACGGCTTCACTGACCGCAACCGATACTGACGCATTGCGAAAGCTGGCCCGGTGTCTGTTTAAGTGGGCTAATGTCTGTCTGCCATTGTCGACATCTTCAACATCTTTGATAAACTGTGAAATACTTTGATAACCATAGCCCGAAAATTTCTGTTCGCCATCGACATCATATAAATATTCGGAAAAATATGGATTTATATCGCGAATATTCTCGGCATCATTAACAATCTGAATGCCACGGTTTTTCTGATCGGCATCTAATCGTCCTTTTCCGCCGACAATCTTAAATTTCTGATCAGACATTGCACTCGAACTGTTGGAATCAATCCAATTGGTATTGAAAATAGCCAGAAATGTTTTTTTACTGTCTGGATATTCCCATTGCATAGTTACATGAATTGAATCATAATTGTCTATGCCATGCTTGGTCAATATGCCCTTAGTTCCGATAGCCATCAATTTCACCGGAACTGCTTCGGTAAAAAAGTGAATTAAATCAACATAGTGAACCCCAAGATATTGGAATATATTTGTCTTTTCACTCCAGCTCCTGAATATATCAGTCGGAATAACCAGCCGTTGACTGTAGTCAACCGTAATGTATGAAAGGTCTCCTAACTGATGCTGACTGAGGATCTTTTTCGTGTATAAATTTGCTTCATCAAATCTTTTGTGAAATTCAACCATTCCCAATCTTCGCTTGCACTCCTGAAGACTAATCAACGCCTGCGCATCCGCAATATTTGTCACAAATGGTTTTGCCACCAATATGTGCAAATTATGATTTAATAACTCTTTCGCATAATTATAGTGCAAATGATCAGGCACCACCAGGATTGCACAGTCAAACTTGTATTGATTTGTGATATTCTCAATATCAAAAGCAATATCATCGGAAAACTGAACATAGTCGACCGCTAAGTTGGTGTTTAATCTGCGATTAACTTTTCTGACGCTTTTATCCACCATGGCTTCATTATCATGCATCCCGGTAACCACTACTCTGCCAATCTGCCGGGTTTTGCCTGTTTCCGCAAGTGAAGCCAAGACCGTAGCATTATTGTACCCACCGCGTCCGGTAACATACATGCCGGAACCAATAATCAGTATATTCATATTCTGTTCTCCATAAAAAATCTTGCAAATTCCAAATCCATTTTTGTATCAATATCAATCACCTCGTCGGGATCCATTATATATGGCAGCATTTTATCCCCAGTCATCGATTGCTTACCGAATATGGTGTTGGGTTTTGTTACATCAATTACACAGTTATAAAAATACATCGGCGGTAGATCCTGTCTCCTCAGTAAATAGGGATGAGGATGGCGCTCTTTCATAATCGGCGACAATAATTTATCTTTGATTTCAAACACCCGGTAAGGATGCTGAGATGGTTCTGAAACAGAACGCACACTGTCAGCATCTTCATTGTCAATTAGTAATTCAATCGCTTCATCTATCCACTCAATTTTCCTATATGGAGTTGTCGGTCGCAGGTGAACCACAATATCGGCTTTGTAGCCTTCTGTCTCTTCCAGGTATTTTAACATGTGTTCATATACCGGCAAATCGAAAACATGGTCTTCCGCCAATTCCTGTGGTCTGAGAATCGGAATTTCCGCCCCGTAACTGCGTGACACCTGAGCGATTTCCTCGTCTTCCGTTGATACCACCACCCGGCTGATTAGTTTCGAAGCCAAGGCGTGCTCAATTGAATAGGCGACCAGCGGTTTCCCGTTGATCTCAACCAGATTTTTCCGCTTGATACCTTTTGACCCGCCGCGGGCGGGAATAATTGCAATAATATTTTTCATTGTGTCTATCCTTTAGCCTTCAGCCAATATTTTATCAAAATTTACTCTGGGATACATGTTTAATACACCATGTTCAGACGCATTAAATATTTCTATATGGTTAGCAATAGCATAATCTTTAATTAGTTTAAGCTGCTTGAACGTTATCCATTGCCCAAACCATTCATCAACAGACTCTTCATGCATCTGCCTTTCCAGCTCCCTTTCTGTCTCAGTATCAGTGATCATTGACTTGCCATAAAAACGGCCAAAATCATTTTTTGCGTTTTGGAAATTCTGATCCAAATCAAACCCCAGTAAATATATCTCAGAAAATCCCATATACATCGCGACAATTAAACATTGGGTCAACACAGTATGAACGACCATCATTCTTTTTGATATATCTGCCTGCGCCTTGGTCAGTGTCAGGATGTTATACTTGGCATCAAGGTAATAAGAACGATTAATGAGTTCTTTAAAGTTGTCTTCTATCATCTTTCTCGTAGTTTTTCCCCAGAAAAACTGCGCATTAGGCAGTTTGCTCTCTATATCTTCAATCCAGGTAACCCAGGTGCTGATATCGCCCTCGGTCTGATAATAGGGTACAACACAGTGAAAAGCAGGATTTATCGTCATAATATCCTCATGAACATGAAAATTGTTCTGCGTCATCACATATTCATCTTTTAATTTCTTCAGATCATACAGCTTAATAGAGCCCCCACTGCCGAGAATAAACAGCCGTTTCCCTTTGTATTTATCTTTTAACTCTCTGTTGCGTAATAAATCCTGGTCCTGAGAAAGAGTATCCCGAACCCCATTATACAAATTCCTTAAATACGACCTTGCGACTCTTTTATAATTCATTATGTTCCTGCTTTTTAAAAATTGTTTTAATGCACTCTTTTAGTTTTAAGAACTTTAATATGTTTATCACAAAATATCTAATTTTCTTCTTAAAATATTGTTGTTGTAACTCTTTTTTGACCCTGCAATATTCATATTGTAAAGTATCAACTTCAAGCTTTGCATTATTGCAATATTGCCATTTTTCTGGTTTTTTTAAAATACATGTGATCTCATCATCAATATATAATATCTCAACCCCAAGCATAGTGAATAAATTAATTAAAAACCGCTTGTTATAGGTATAGATATGCGGTAATTGAAAAGCAGTATTAAGCACACTTTTTTTCCTATTAAAAACTCCAGGAACTTCAATTTGGATGTATTTGTTAGCTTTAACCAACGATAAGACTTCATCCATAAAAGTTATTGGATCAGCAATATGTTCAAATACATGCGATAGAATAATTAAATCTTGGGTGTCTTCAGAAGTAATATTTTTATTTATAGCTCCTTCATATAGGTTCATTCCTTTCTGGATGCCGTATTTGAGAAAATCTATGCCATAATCACAACCTGAAACATTTTTATTACTCTTATGATAAGGCCATAAATTCCACCCCGCACCACAGCCTATTTCAAAAACATTATTGATATCATCCATTATCCCTAAATTCTCAACTAAATTAAATAATCTGCGACTTCTTGAATCTGCCGCAATCTCGTGCTTAAAATATTCATCATTGATGTATTTTGCGCCGATATATAATTCGGTATAGTCAGTTTTATAAAACTCGGATAATGAACTGTCATCAAATATTTTTTCTAATCTGATCAAACTGCACTTCTTGCATAAAATATTATTGATGGAGACCCCAATTGAATCTATGCTGGAAATAACAATATCATGTTTTTTATCCAAATTACCGCATAAACAATGGTTCTCTTTGAATTTATACTCCCCATGTTCGATTTTTGCTAAAAAAGCTTTCTGAACCACGGTTAGCGGACTGGTATTAAAATTATTGCTGAATGGCAATTTAATAAAGAAATCAAGCATCATTTATCAACTCCTTTCCATTCTTTAATTAAAAATATTGGGATAATTGCCTTATTAAACATAACACATAAAATCCGCGTTTTCTTGATTATCAACGGCATCCAGTATATAACTATAGATGAAGAAATCAAAGTCGCCCACGCAGCACCATTTACGCCTAATTGCTTAATCAATATATAATTCAATAAGATATTAACAATAACAGCAACTGACACAAATAGCAGTGAATATTTTTGCAGATTTTCTGCTATCAACCAATAGCCACGGGCAACCCCCAGTGAGATGAAAATTAAATTCCAAATATAGATGATAAGAATGGTTGTTGCTGTTGCATATTGACTACCATACAACCAGGTAATAAGCTGTTGCCCTATCAACGTAGTTCCTAGAGCAAGGGTAAATGCAAACCAAAACAGTAACGTAAAAAGTTTCTGTAAACGATTTAAATAGTGTGCTTCAGAAACTCCTTTTGATCTGATAATCGCGGGAAATAGTGAACTGCAAATTATTATCGGAAAAAAATACCACAACTCCACCAATTTTACCGCAACAGCATAATATCCGACATCTGTTGCCCCCAGCATCGTTTTAATCATTACTTGATCAACTCGCATATGAATCATACCGGCAGCACCGGCAAGCAACAACGGCCAGGAGTTTTTCAGCAAAAACTTTGCAATATGGGGTTTGAAGTTCCATTTAAACAGCGAACCCGCATTCAGACTGTAGAATATCAGATAACCTAACGACATTAATCCCATATTGGCCGCTTCCAGCCAGGCGAAATAGATTAATGGAGCTCCACTGTAAGCCCCCCATGCTCTGAAACCGGAGACAATCGTCCAGGCGATAACCTGTGAAGTCGCGACATATTTAGATAATACATTGGCCTGAAAATAGAAATCAATCGTCTGGAATATCTGAAACAGATAACCGGCGGTGATGATTATAACAATTAAATTGGTATTGCGGTCATTATGCGATAAGAACAGACCGGCAGCGACGCCACCGAGCATCAACAGAAAACCGGTCAGCCGCAGGATGAAGGTGGTTCCGAGTAGGGTATCACGGCGACGAGGACGTTTAACCAATTCGCGCACGACAATCTGATCTAAGCCCAGCGAGACCATGATTGAGAATATTGCCGCAAAACTGATGGCATAGTTGAGAATACCATATTTTGCCGGCCCCAGTTGCCGGGCGACATAGATACCCACGGTAAAGCCAACTGCCATCCTGAAAATTTTTTCAGCGAACAGCCAGGAGATATTAGCCCCGTATTTTTTCAGTCCGTCATGGGCAATGGCTCGTTTGAATAAGTTATTAAAAGTTTTTAACATAAATAAGATTTATTGTCAACGCTACTCGAGCGCAGCGACAGACGAAGTAATTTAGCAAATTATGCGAATTTAAAACAATGAGGCTATTCATAAAAAAAGCTAAATATTCGTTGACCTATACTCTATAATATTTATTTGGAATAGGTTTATATTCTAACGAAGATTTCTTTTTAAAAATTAATTGACCTATTTACTTATGTTGATTTCATATTCCATCTATTTTTTCCAGCTCCTCGGCATCAGCTAAATCTTTTAAGCGACCTGTGGCTTTTTTGACCTTAATTAAATTATCTTTGGAGATAATTTTCAAATTTCTACCACCATAATTAACTTGATGAATGTCGGCAAAAAGCAGATCATTATCAGTAAATATTTTAGCCGGGGCAAATTGTTCATTGTCATACAGATGGACTCTGATGGTTCGGCTCCAAAGATCAGCAATCCAGTATTCTTTGACACCAAAACGCTCATAGAGCAACAGTTTTTCACGCAAATCCCTGCTGGCAGTTGAGGCAGAGAGAATCTCAACCACAAAGTCAGGAGCACCGTTACAACCGCGGTCATCTAGTTTAGCTTCATCACAAACCACCACATTTACCTCGCGAAATTATTGATTCAATGACTGTTTTAAAAACTTCCTTGCCATAGAATATCTCCCTTTGTATCAATATCATTATATACTGAATTAAAAAATCCAAACCATTTTATCCATTTTGGGGATTCCAACCGGCAGGTATTGCGGAGTCATCGGTTGGCTGCGATTGTAGAGCGAGATAATTATAATTTCAGCTGCAGTACTGTCGACCTCGTCATACGGAAAAATATTATGCCCCATGAATTTGCCTTCGCGGTCTCCGTATACCTCAATTAATTGCAGATTCCACTCTTTTATCCCAAGATAGGCTATTTCTGCCAAATCTCCAGTCCCCAAAAGCGCAACTGTCTGGTGCCCGGCTTCAACAATATCACGGCAAACCTGTGAACTCTGTTCCCTCGCTTCCTGATAAAACTGCATCGAAAATTGGACAAACTCATAAGTAAGCCGGGCTTTTTCAGCAATGCCTTGAGGAGTGATAAAATAGTCCCAGCGACGCGAATGAATCTTGCTGACATGCAGGAATCCTCTGCCGACCATTTTTCGCAGAATTTCATGGGCAAGCTTCACACTGCAACCCAGCTTTGCCGCTGCCATGCGGTTATTTAACTGCGGAGAGTCTTCGACATGCTTCAGGATCTCAAGTTCCTGCAATTGTTTTTTTTCTAGCTGGATCATTTTTTTTAACTGTGCAAGCTGGGATAGTTTTAATCCTTGGCAGGCTCTGCCCCATCACTTAGGAGTTAAGTAACGTTACTGATGGTAACTATAGCACAGAAATTCATGAAAGTCAATAATTTTTGTGAATTTACTTCAACCTATTTACTTTACCAATACTATTTTATACCTAGATTGCGCAGCAAGATAGGTTAGGAGACTATTTTATTCAACGGGTATTCAACAATACCGGTCGCGCCTGCTGTAATCAATTCAGGAATCAGATCACGAACCACATGTTCGTCAACAATAGTATTAAGTGCGCACCAACCATCTTCAGCCAAATGTGATACCGTCGGCCGTTCAAGCGCCGGAAGCTGTTTAAGCAGTGAATCAAGATTCTGTTCCATAACATTGAGCATCAGACCAACTTTTCCTTCTGCGGCCAATACTGCTTTGAGTAACATCGCCAGTTGCTTTATTTTGGCCTTTTTAAACGGATTTTCCATAGCTGCTTTATTGGCGATAAAACGAGTGGTGCTCTCGCACAGTGTATCAATAATATCAAGATTATTAGCTCGTAATGATGAGCCAGTTTCAGTTATTTCGACAATTGCATCGGCAAATTTAGGCGGTTTTACTTCGGTAGCACCCCAGCTGAATTCAACATCAGCGGTAACCCCATGACGTTCAAGGTAACGCTTGGTCATGCCAACAGCTTCAGTAGCAATCAGTTTACCTTCAAGGTCAGCCGGACCTTTAATATCAGATCCTTCCGGTACCGCCAGCACCCAGCGTAACGGTTTGCGTCCAACTTTACCATAAACAAGTTCAGCAACTTCAATCACATCCGAACCGTTCTCTTCAATCCAGTCATAACCGGTCAAACCGCAATCAAGTACGCCCTTTTCGACATAACGCGACATTTCCTGAGCTCGAATCAACATACACTCAATCTCATCATCATCAATAGTCGGAAAGTATGAACGTGAGCTGATAGCTATTTTGTACCCAGCTTTAGCGAACATTTCAGCAGTAGTTTTTTCCAGGCTACCTTTGGGAATACCCAACATCAATTTATTCATAATAAAATCCTCAGTTTATTTATTTTTCAGATATTCAACTCTACTAATATAAAAATAAAAGTCAGAAGTTCAACCATCACAGGATACTATTTCCTGAATCTTTCCTTCCTGAATCTATGTATCCTGAATTTCCCTGAATTCTGAATCTGAATTCCTGTGTCATTAAGGGACAGGTTGAAATTGATGATATTTTTTAGATTTTTAGGAGTCATTAAGGGACAGGTTGAAATTGATGATATTTTTTTGATTAGGGTTGTTATTTCTGTTTCTGCCCTATTTTATTATTGTATCAGCTAATTTTAACTGTTGGGGGTTATCAAATGCGCACTGCACGGAAAAAGGTTGTTGGGAAAGGTTGTTACTAT
>JAKIUY010000050.1 GCA_021647315.1 Victivallaceae bacterium | reverse complement strand
ATAACCATTATAAAACTTATATTTAAAACTTTACTTCTCATGTCAAACTAAACGCACACTATACTTTAAGATATACTAAACGCACGGAATATTTTTTTGAGTGTGCGTTTAACTTTTCAATTAACAAATTTTAATTATCATTGATTTATTCTTGTTCCAATTTGACTTTAACTAATAGCTAATATATACTTTTGATTAAGCTTTCATTATTAATGTTAAAATAAACATTATCCAAACCTATTCATAAAGCAGGGAGTTTATATGAGCAATCTTGGTAACAAATATAAAGTTGGAATTTTTGTTGTCGTGGCGGTGGCACTACTGATTATGAGCTTGTCTATGCTAGGAGTAATGAATTATTTTAAACCTAAATATTTGTTTATGACGGTACTGGACAGTTCAGTACAGGGACTAGAGGTTGGCGCCAAGGTCAAAATTAAAGGGGTGACCATTGGTAAAGTTACTGAAGTACAGATTGGACACGACGGTTCATCGGTCTACATTTATATGGAATTTATCGCGACCTCTTTAAAAACAAGGATTACAGATGGGTTAGTGACTCATGATGATAAGTATGCTTATTTTAAGAAGTTTCTTTCTGATCGAGTAAAAAAAGGTCTACGTTGTCAGTTGCATTATAGTGGAATAACCGGTACTCTTTACCAGGAACTTGGGCTGTTTGACCCTGCAAAATATCCCGTTAGAAAATTTGAATTACCACCGGATCATCCACCATATATTCCCTCGGTCCAGCCGGTGCTGATTGGAGATATTCTAAAAAACCTTAACCGTACATTGAATAATGCGGCTAAGCTGAATTTGGAACCGATGATAGCAAAATTTGAAGCTTTGGCCAGTAGCGGAAGTGAATTACTTAATAACAAAGACCTTAAACAGATGATGACTGATCTTAGCAGAGTGATGGGGAATCTTGATGTTATCACAGCTGTGGTTAAAGATAATATAGATAAAAAACACTTTACCGATTTTATTCATAATAGCAATGTTGCGATTGTTGAGTTAAATAAAACATTCATCAAAGCTCGAAAGTTCATGGATACAATAGACCGGGAACTAAAGGCGGCTGAAGTCGGCAATACTGCCGGTTCTGCCAGAAGGTTTATGGATACAACGGGGGGGACGATAAAAGAGCTGCGTGGTACACTCAAAAATAACCTGGATAACCTGACGCATACTATTAACAGTGCGACCGCAACCTTACGGTCAGCCAAAAACTTGCTTAACACCCTGGAACAGAATCCTAGTTCTGTGATTTACGGCAAAGATGGCAAAAGAGTTGTTCGGCCGTAATTAAATGATTAATATTTTAATAATCTACTCGCTTCAGAGTAGAAAAAAGGGAGATTTATTATAATGAAAAAACTATTTATAGTGTCGGGACTCTGTTTGCTGCTTGCTGGATGTTCTATCTTTCCTAAACCGCAGACGCCGCAGGTTAACTATTTTTCTATCGGCGTGCCGAGTAAACAGCTGGTTAAAAAACGGATAGTCAAAGTGCAAACGGTTAACTCCTTAATCGGTTATACCACGGCGATGCGATTCAAAACAACTGCAGGAAAGGTTGAAGTTGACCAGTTTAATCGGTGGATATCCTCGCCGGCAACTCAGATTCAACGTTATTTGACCATTGCCATGGCGCCCGAAATGAGTGGCGTAGCCCCCAGGGAGATATTAACTATAGCAACTCAACTTCTGACTTTTGAGAATAATTTAAGCCATGAATTTGTAATTTTAACTTTGCTGGTCACGGTTAAAGAAAAAAATAAAGTAAAA
Organism: Victivallaceae bacterium; assembly: GCA_021647315.1. Lineage (GTDB taxonomy): Bacteria > Verrucomicrobiota > Lentisphaeria > Victivallales > Victivallaceae > JAKIUY01. Next base: position 30,818 of record JAKIUY010000050.1, on the reverse strand, counting down.
TATGAACAGCTATTTACTGAGAAAATTAATGTTTCCGGTGCTAATGCCGCAGCTTATGCTAATGCTATGAGTATAGCAATGAATAAAATTGCGGTAAAAGTTGCCGCGAAAATAAATAGCTTGAAATAGGGCTTGGTGCTGGCTGCCGATGGTAATTGAGATTACAAACGTCCGTCAGTCCGTCTGTCCCGCCAATGCGGGTGCGACTTTCAGTCGCGAAGACTGAAGATTATAAAACAGGGGAATGATATTGAAAATATCGGTAAATAATGAAAAAATGATAATCTCTGAACTTGATTGTTCAATGGTTGGATTTAATGCATTGCAGGTTGCCTATGAAGAGCTTATTGCTGAAATTAAACCGGCAGTCAGTTGTTTGGATATTGACTTAACTGCGGTTAATCCGACCGATTATTCAACCTTGGCGTTTCTTGAGGCTTGTGATACCCTTTGCCGTGAGCGTAAGTTGGAATTTAAATTCAACAATGCGTCAACTGAAATGGAGCCTATAGCTAAATCTATTGCCGAAAATTTTAATTTTCGTCCAATTCCTAAGGCCAAATCGATCTATTTGGTTGCTGGAGAAGCAACCTATCAGCTGGGGACTGACATTGTAAAACTGACCAGTTTTCTTGATACTCTTGCTCGCAGTTCTATTTTTTATATTAAAAATCCTAAAAAAATCAACTGGCGTGAAACTTTTTACTATATGGACAGCACCGGAGCTGATGCGGTACCGATTGTGGTTATGATCTGTTTTTTGGTTGGAGTCATTATGGGGTATCAGGGGACTGACGCTTTGGGCTCTTTTGGCCTGAATATCTATATCGCTGACTTGGTGGCAATGTCGATTGTTCGTGAACTTGGACCGTTGATGGTGGCGGTAATCTGTGCTGGCAGGGCGGGGTCGGCATTTGCCGCCGAACTCGGCACGATGAAAGTGAATGAAGAACTTGATGCGTTCAGTACCATGGGACTGAATCCGCAAACGATCCTGATGCTTCCCAAAATAATTGCTTTAATGTGCGTTATGCCGTTATTGACTGTTATCGGTAATGTTGTCGGAATAATCGGCGGCGGTTTTACTGCAACCTTGCTGACTGATATTTCAGGCGCAGAATTTACCGGACGAGTTCTTGATTTTCTTGTCCCGGCAAACTTAGGTGAAAGCTTGGTTAAAAGTGTCATTTTTGCTTTTTTGATTGCAGTAATCAGCTGTTTTCGTGGGTTTAGTGCTGATAACGATGCTAAAGGGGTTGGGAATGCGGCAACTGCGGCCGTAGTCAGCAGTATTTTCCTGGTGGTAATTGCAGATGCCTGTATTACAATTATATATCCAATGGTAATGCAGCTGTTTGGAATCACTTATGGAGTAAATGTTTGATATGAATAATTCTCAAAATGCAGTTGAAGTTAAAGATCTGACCATCGGCTATGGTGATTTTATTGTCCTGAAGGACTTAAACTTTTCAGTCAAAAAGGGGGAGATTTTTGCTATCCTCGGCGGTTCGGGCTGTGGTAAAAGTACCATTCTTAAACATATCATCGGTCTGCATAAACCGAAGAGTGGAGAAATTTTAGTCAACGGTAAGAGTATGGTCAATGCGACCGAAAGCGAACGGGAGAAATTGATGCTTGAATTTGGTGTCCTTTACCAGTCAAGTGCCCTGTTCAGCTCTTTAACGCTCGAAGAAAATATTGCATTGCCGCTGAATGAATTTACCGACCTGCCGCCCGAACTTATTTCGGCGTTGGCAAGAACCAAGCTTAGTTTGGTGAATCTCAGCGGGTTTGAAGGTTTTGCTCCGGCAGAAATTAGCGGTGGAATGAAAAAACGGGCCGGTCTGGCTCGTGCCTTGGCGCTTGATCCCGGAATACTCTTTTTTGATGAACCATCCGCGGGACTTGATCCTATCTCTTCAGCTGAACTCGACCGGCTTATTCTGGATTTGCGTGATACGCTCGGCACCACCATGATAATTGTTACTCATGAACTTGACAGTATTTTCAGTATTGCCGATCATGTAATTATTCTTGATAAGGAAATCAAAGGCATCACCGAAGAGGGCAACCCATTGGAGCTTCGTAAAAACACAAAAAATAGTTGGGTCAAAGAATTTCTAACTAGATCAGACTTGCGCCCATAAAATTGCCTCACGATATTATTTAATGGCTGAAAGAAAACGCTGTATAAATACGTCACCTTGTCGGAGTTCACAGCTTTAGCCTGTTTTTCGAACGTATTGTTTGCACGCTAAAGCTGTGAACTCCGACAAAAGTATCGTTTTCTTTCAGGCTCTAAATAAACACTTTAGTGTCTTGGTCTACAGTCCGTTTCCGTTGCAAAATCCACCAATTTACTTTTGAGTGCCCTTTCAGTTAAGAATTCTGACAATTTTATAGATCACCATTGCAGCTGCGAGTAGAACAACAAATGCAAAATATTGTCTAATCGATTTACCTGATATCTTTTTATGGATTTTTACCCCTGCTTTTGTTCCGAAAAAAGCTCCGGTGATCAGTGTGGCGACCAATGTGTAGTTGATATTGTTGTGCATCGCATGGAAAAATGTTGCAAAAAGTCCAGAGATGAAGATTAACATGGTGCTGGTTAAGATTGCATATTTTGTCTCTTGACCAATAATATAGAATAACATCGGCATCATGATTACGCCACCACCAATTCCGAGTAAGCCGCTTAGGAAGCCCATAAATAGCCCTATAACAACTAATAGCGGAATACTGAATGGTGCATGAGGAATGGTTTCACAAATAATTAATGGAGGAATTGATACTTTACTCAGTAGGCCGACATGATTTGACTCATTATCTGGTTTGCCTTTTTTCAAGACAAAATTATCAAAAAGTAACCAGCCAGCGATAAGCGATAGGAAAACTGCAAAGATTATTAATAAAATAAAATTAAGCGCATCGACCGCTTTGCCATTTACGACTATCGGTTCTAAGTTTTTCCAGCGATCAATGACAAGGGTGCCGAGATAGGAACCGAATGGAATGCCAAGTCCGATTAACAGGGCAACTTTTATGCCTTTCATTTTTTTATCAAGGTTATGGAATATGGCAAAGCCAGAAGCTCCGAGTACTTGACAAGAGCTGGTGCCAACCGCTATGTTCATCGGAACCCCTAGAAATATATTTAGTGCCGGCGTAATAATAAAACCTCCACCAGCACCAAAGATCCCGGTTAGCATGCCAACCCCTAATCCCAGTATCAGGCCGCCTGATAACTGCAACCAGTTATTTACAATATAATTTATAATATAATCCATGAAAATACCTTACTCATTTAACTTCTGTTGGGATGATGAACCACTCAAAAATAAATTGAAAATCACCCATAATGGGTATAGATAAAAAAAGAAAAAGCGACGAATAACAACTCGCCGCTTTTGGTGAATATTCAAAACTGGTTATTACAGATCAGCCATTTTGGGCGATAGGTACTCAACACAACTGTCCAGTGTGGCAAGTTTGGGATATTCATTTTCCGGAACTTCAACTTTGTACTGTTTGCGCAGTTCCATAACTATATCGAGGAAATCCATTGAATCAAGATCAAGTTGATCACGCAATTTTCCTGCTGAATCAACATCTGAACAGTCCCCTTCAGGCAAAATATCGTTAATTATATCGATAACCGCTTGTTTGACATCTTCGCTGGTCATTATTTATTTCCTTAAATTTATGATTGTAAAAAGTAAAAGATAAATATAGCACTGATTTAGAGCTCTGCAAGTACCGGATTGCGCGCAGCCTGAGTTTCGTCAAGCCGTCTGACCGGAGTTGTTTTAGGACATGAGGTAATTGCTTCAGGATCTGTTTCAACCAGTTCAGCAATTTCAATCATCGCCTGGATAAATTCATCAATCGTTTCTTTCGATTCAGTTTCAGTCGGCTCAATCATCAGAGCTTCCGGCACGATTAATGGGAAATAGATGGTTGGCGGGTGAATGCCACGGTCAATTAACGCTTTTGCCATGTCCAGGGTATTAACTCCTTTTGCACTCTGTCTGGTTCCCGCAAAAATGCATTCATGCATGCAGTTACGATCATAAATCTGATCAAAGAACGGAGCGAGTTTGACGCGAATATAGTTGGCACTGAGTACCGCGTTTTCGCTAATCCGTTTAAAGCCGTCTCTGCCCTGAGACAACATATAGGCATAAGCACGGAGAATAATCGCAAAGTTGCCATAGAACGGGGCGATATAGCCGATGGATTTCTGAAAAGAATAATCCAGAGTATAGGTTCCGTCATCACGTTTGACTACTTCTGATATTGGCAGATAAGGCACCAGGCATTCAGCGACACCGACCGGGCCTGAACCGGGACCGCCGCCACCGTGTGGCGTAGCGAATGTTTTATGTAGATTGACGTGCATCACATCAAACCCAAGATCACCGGGGCGTATTCTACCGATAATTGCATTGAGATTGGCACCGTCACAATAACATAGTCCACCGGCCTGATGCACCAGTTCACATATTTCAGCAACATTACGGTCAAACAGACCAAGTGTATTTGGGCAGGTCAGCATAATTCCGGCAACTTCCGGCCCCAGTTGCTGTTTTAAATTTTCAATATCGACATCACCTTCGGCATTTGTCGCGACTTCCCGGGGTTTAAACCCGGCAATTGCCGCACTTGCTGGATTTGTGCCGTGGGCTGCATCAGGAATCAGCATTATTTTGCGTTCATTATCTTGACGGTCTTTGTGATACGCGGCAATTAGCATGACACCGGTCAGTTCACCATGAGCACCGGCAAGTGGCTGCATAGTTGTGCGTGAAAATCCAAGCAGGTCATTGAGAATCTGTTCAGATTCATAGAGTACTTCCAACGCTCCCTGAGTTAATGCTCCGCCATTACGTAACTGCGGCAGTAATGGATGAAGAGCTGAAAATCCGGGCAGGGCGGCAACCTGTTCATGGAATTTTGGATTATATTTCATTGTGCATGAACCGAGCGGATAAAAATTGGTGTCAACGCCGATGTTTTTCAAACTTAATAATGAGAAGTGACGCACAGCATCAAGTTCGCTGACTTCAGGCAGTTCAGCCGAGGTTGAACGTCGCATTTTATCTGGAATTGCGGAACATTTAGGTACATCGCATTTCGGAATTGTTGAACCGCGACGGCCGTTTTTGCTTTTAGTAAAAATCAGACTCATAACAGGGCCTCCAATGCATTTGCCAAGGCTTTAATCTCTTCTCGGGTACGTTTTTCGGTCACTGCAACCAGCAATTGATCTTTGCGATCAGGATAATATCTTCCCAACGGAAAGCCCGGGGCAAAGCCTTTGTCAATCATGCGTCCGACTATTTCAGATGCATCTCCAGGTAACTTTATGATAAATTCATTAAAAAATGCTTCACCGCCAACCGCTTCAACACCAGCTATCTTTAACAACTCATTACGGGCGAAAACTGCTTTAGATGCGCAGAGCTCGGCTACTTCAATCAAGCCCTGCTTGCCGAGACAGGTTAGATAAACCAGAGCGGAAAGCGCACATAGATTTTCATTTGAACAGATGTTTGACATCGCGCCAGCACGTCGGATATGCTGTTCACGAGCCTGTAAAGTCAGAACATAACCCTCTTTACCATCAAGATCAACGGTTTTGCCACATATTCTGCCAGGCATTTTTCTGACATGTTTTTTTGTAACAGCCATAAATCCAAGATAGGGGCCGCCAAAATTGAGCGGTATGCCCATGCTCTGGCCTTCTCCTGTAACAATGTCAAAATCCATTTCGCCCGGTGGGGTCAGCAATGACAGCGCAATTGGATAGCAGGAACAGACCGAAAGGGCTTTATGTGTATGCACCTGTTGGTTAAAATCCTGCCATGCTTCGATTGTGCCGAATGCATTTGGATACTGCACAACCACACAGGCGGTATCTTTGCTTACGGCTTTAATCAGTTCCTGCTGGTTTGAATCATCAATGCCAGCTGGAACTACAATTAACTCTACATCAAGATTGCTGCTGTAACTTTCAATCATAGTTCTGAATATCGGAGAGACCGCTTCGGAAATAACCACCTGTCGGCGACGGGTGACCCGGCAAGACATCATCATTGCTTCGAACAGGGCTGTTCCTCCATCATACATGGATGCATTACTAATCGGCATACCGGTCAAACGGCAGATCATTGACTGATATTCATAAATAGTCTGTAGTGTACCCTGGGACGCTTCCGGTTGATATGGCGTATAGGCTGTATAGAATTCTGAACGACTGGTCACCGCGTCAACAGCAGCGGGGATTAAATGATCGTAGTACCCCGCACCAAGAAAGCTGACAAGGTCAACGGCATTTTTACCGGCCAGTTCGTGTAGGTATTTTACAACTTCAAACTCTGATTTGCCCTCTGCTATTTCTAATAAGTTGCAGTCAGGGAAATGAATATCAGATTTACGCCACATCTCGTCAAAATCGGCACAGCCGATAGTTTCAAGCATTAATTGGCGATCCTCATCTGTATTCGCAATATATGGCACGAAACTTTCTCCTTTATTTAATGTGCTCAGGCACCTGTAAATGTATACTTGTTTAGGTTTAAATCTTAACTTTTATTGCATTCATTTGAGTTTAAAGAGCCAAATAAATGAATTAAAAACTACCCATAATGGGTATAAATTAAAACATTTCTATAAAACCAGTCGCAAAATTTTAATTTTGAGACCACAGACGATGTTTGAAAAGGTTTTGGTATTCCGAAAACCTTTTCGAGCAGCGTCTAGAGAGACTTTAAATACTTTTCATAACCTGAGCTCTTCATCAGATCATTAAGTTCACTTTCATCAAAATCTGTCAGCTTGCATATCCAGCCCTTGGCTTCCGCTGATTCATTGATCAGTTCCGGATTGTCTTCCAACGCTTCATTTACCGCAACAACTGTTCCGCCTAATGGAGAATAGATGTCAGAGGCGGCCTTGACTGATTCAACGACGCCAAGCTGATCCCCGACAATCAGTTCATTGCCCTCTTCAGGCAGTTCAACATAGGTGATATCGCCCAGTTCGTTTGCCGCATGTTCGGTAATTCCCATGATTGCTTCATTACCGTCAATTTGAATCCATTCATGCTCTTCTGTAAAATACTTCATCTTGGTCATCCTTAATTATATAAATATTAAATACAACAGGAAATTGTATTTTCTGCTAGTAGTTTGCGACATCCTGGCGCAAAGTCATAATCCCCATGAGGGATTATTTGCCCATGCGCTTGACACGTGACTACGAACGTGTCTTAGAAGTCGCAGGCTACTGTTTAGTTCCGGCAAAGCCGGTTTTATTCATTATTGGTTGGTGAATAATAGTCATTTTGTTTGAAAAAACAAGAAGAATTATAAAAAAATTATAATTTTTTTCTGACACTGCCTGATTGATAAAATGGCAATTCGGTTATTTGACCAGGAATCGCTTTGCGTCCGGCATTTAACAGCAGCTTGTCGCCGCAATTGAAATCTTCGGAAATATAGCCCATCGCGACTGCTTTTCCTAGTGAAGGAGAAAACGCCCCAGAGGTAACTATGCCGATCTCTTCTCCAGCAATATTAGATATTATGGTGCCTTCACGTGCCGCCCGACGTCCGTCAAGCATAATTCCGACTAACTGCTTGTCACTTGCTGGACCACGCAGTGCATTACTGCCAATAAATTGCCGTTCAGGATATTTATCTAGATTCAACATCGAACCCATGCCTGCTTCCAGTGGCGTTACTGTCGTATTCAACTCATGACCATAGAGGGCATAACCCATTTCGAGCCGTAGCGTGTCACGGGCACCAAGGCCGGCCGGTTTTACCCGGCTATCACTTAACAGTAAATTCCACATATTTTCAGCCTGTGCAGTCGGCAGATATATTTCAAACCCGAGTTCGCCGGTATAGCCGGTGCGGCTGAGCAGGCATGACATGCCACCTGTTTTTACGTTATTGAAATGGAAGTATTTCGGTAGTCTGTCGGCGTCTAACCCGAGTGAAATTAGAACTTCCGCACTCAATGGACCCTGTAAATCAATTTTTGCTGTCGCGTCTGATTCATCAGTGAACTCTATTCCCTTAGGTAATTCCTGACGGAATTGAGCCGCATCAGAGGCGATACAGCCTGCATTAACCACAATAAAAAACTCATCATCCGCAATGCAATAAACAATTAGGTCATCCATGACTCCGCCCGCCGGGTTCAAGAGAAAATTATAACGGCAGATGCCTGTTTGCTGATCACTGACTGGTCTTGCAAGCAAATGATCAAGTGCAGTGCGCGCACCAGCTCCGTTTATCCTGAACTCACCCATGTGACAAATATCAAACAATGAAACTGCGTTACGGGTATGATTGTGTTCGGCGATAATACCTTCACTGTATTGAACCGGCATGTTCCATCCGGCAAATGGCACCATTCGGGCACCGGCGGCAATATGACATTCAGTCAACGGGGTATTCCTAACTGCTGTTTCCATAATATTTTAAAACTCCGAGTTAAAATGTATCATAAAATAAACGTTACTACTCAGGTATGATTCCGTTTGTAGTTCCGCCTAGCGGTCTCTTTGCGAGCTTTAGCGAGCTGGCACGCACCTAAAGGTGCGAAAAAACACCCACTAAAGTGGGAACTACGAGCGGGCGTAACTAGGTGAGTAGTAACAAATAAACAACGTTTAATTTATCAAACAAAGCTGTAAAATCAAACGAAATCAAAGCAAAAAAATCTATATTTTAACCTAATAGGGAATTGAATTTTCTAGTGCTACTCGGCATAAGTTCGTGCCCCCTATTAGAGGTTACACGAAAAGCCCGTAGGTTCACTTCGTGGTTTTCAACAGGCATGACGGTCTAATTGAACAGCTCTTTTTAGAGCTGAAAGCTCGAAATTCAATAGCCTAGGGCAACGCCCTGGGAATAGAATTTCAATGATAAACAGCTCTGAAAGAGCGACATGAAAAAGGTGTTCAATTGGACAGTTGCAATGAGTTCTGAATGACAATATTTGTTACCGGTTTTAATGAACCGTAAACCTTTTGAAAATCTTCGTCTTCTTCTTTTGTTCTGCTTCGCAGCCGTCGCTACATTCGGGCTGCGTGGGAAAAAAGTTTTTGGTTGCTGCTTTGCTGCTCTACGTTTTTACTGGGTGAATACCGCCGGTCTGATATAGCATAAATCGGTTAGATCGTTATTCCAGTTACTGCTCTGTGAACTGAGTAACTCCACAACCGGGATATGTCCCTGATAATTTACCTTGTCAAGAATATTTTGCGGGATAATTTTTCCCAGCGCAGTTGCATCCTTTTGCAGGGCGGTAATGTTCTTGTATTGGCCTTGCTGAAAAACCTCAGCGGCATTTTCAGCATTAAAGACAATTTCGGTGCCATACTTTTGCAATTGTCCTGTTGCATCATGTTCTACCGCGAAGAGTAATAATTCACGATTGCGTCCGTCAAAAATAACCGCAGTTATTTCGCCTGGGCTGCTGTATGCGGCCAAGGCAATTGCTGAAGGTACACAACGTGATTTAACCGCATGACCCATAATAAAACCTTCAACCAGAGCTGCGGCTAGTCGCATACCGGTAAAGCTGCCGGGACCCGAGCCTACTGTCCATTCGGTAATATCAGCTAATTTTAAATTAACCTTGCCAAGCAGATCAATAATCCATGAAGCCAAAACGGCAGAGCTTCTGCCAGTCATTGGACGGAATTGTTCGATTATAATTTTTCCTGATATCTGTTCGGCCACTGCCAGGCCTGCTTCATCGCCGGACAGATCAAGGGCTGCTGAATAATGTTGCATGTTTGATATAGCTTCCTCTTTTTTATTTGTTACCTTCCAGTTTTTTACTTGCTTCCTTTAATTCAGCCATTACCGCTGCTTTTTGTAGCACAATCTGTGCTGCCAACTGCTTTTGTTCGGCAATAAGGATGCGCATTGTTTTTTTCGCATTTATTTTCAGGGCAAGTTCTTTATGCAGTGCCATAATGCGTTGATGGAGGCGCTTTATATCCGCATCTTCAGTTATCAGTTTGACGCGTAAATTATGCTTGGCTGCAATGCTGTTTTCATGTTTTTTTTGCAGCTCAAGCAATTTGTCCATTGCTTCACCGCTGAATAAACTGGTGGCGGCAGTTGACATTAGACACAATAAAATAATTTTTTTCATTATATGACTCCGATATTTTATAAGTTTTATTTATAATATAAATGCTGAAAAAATAATATATTCTGGATTAAAGCGTGGCGATCGCTTCAGCTATTTTTTCAGCCGTAAAGTTATGGTGCTTGCGCAATTTCCCCAGAGCTCCATGATTAATGAACTGTTTCCCCCAGCCAAAATGTTTAACCCCATGATGCTTTATATTAATCAACTGCTCATCAATGAGGCTGCCGAGCCCACCGCTGATAACACCGTCTTCAATGGTTGCTATCGGCATTTTTTCAGCACATTCAAGTAATCTTTCCCGGTCAAATGGGGCGAGAAAACGGGTGTTGATCACTTTTGCGTTAATATTAAAATCCCGGGAGAGTATATCCGCAACCGTCAGAGCTGTGTTTATTTCGCGACCAGTGGACCATATCGCCACACTGTTTCCAGCTTTTACCAGTTCGCTTTTGCCCCATGAAATATCATTTATGGATTGTTCCGGCGCAATATCGCCGGACCAGCCGCGTGGATAGCGAATTGCTACCGGAGCATTATAATCATAGGCACATTTTAACATCACTTTCAGCTCTGTTTCGCTCTTTGGTACCAGTATAGCCAGATTGGGGATCGCTAACATAAAGGGCAGATCGTAGAGACCGTGATGGGTTGGTCCGTCTTCGACGATTCCAGACCGGTCAAGACAGAATATAACCGGTAGATTCTGTAGGCAGACGTCATGATAAATACAGTCAAGGGCACGTTGGATAAAAGTTGCATAAACAGCTACAACCGGCCGGTAACCGGCAGCCGCGAGTCCGGCGGCAAAGACTACGGCATGTTCTTCCGCGATCCCGACATCATAAAACTGTTCCGGGAATTTTGCCGCAAACTCGGTTAAGCCGGTGCCAGTGGTCATGCCGGCAGTTATAACGCTAAGTTTTTTATCTGTTTGCGCCATCTCTATCATCGCCTGCCCGAATGTCTGCGAGAAGGTCGTCGGTGGCGGGGTATCGGTTTTTTCTCCGGTTGCCGGATTAAAGCAGCCCAGTCCGTGAAATTTTTCAGGAGCGGATTCAGCTGGCTTGTAACCGCGTCCTTTTTCGGTGATGGCATGAACAATTACCGGTGAATTGAATTCTTTTACGCCCTGCAGGGTTGAGATCAGTTCATCAAGGTCGTGGCCGTCAATCGGACCGACATATCTGATCCCGAATTCCTCGAAGAGCATACCGGGCACAAAAACACCTTTGGTGGATTCTTCAAGGCGGCTGATAAATACCAGTATCTTTTCGCTATACGGTAGCTTTTTTACCCATTTTTTTGTCCATTTTTTCAAACGATTGTAGCGTTGCCCAGCAATCAACCGACTGAGCCGGCGTGAAATCGCCCCGACATTCTCCGATATCGACATTTTATTGTCATTCAGGATGATAATCAACCGTTGACAGGATGCTTTAATATTGTTCAATGCTTCCAGAGAGATGCCGCAGCCGATTGCTCCGTCGCCGACGACAGCGATAACATGTTCAGAACTGCCACGGTGGTCTCTGGCTGATGCCATTCCGGCGGCCGCAGAGAGTGCGGTTCCGGCATGTCCTGCACCGAAAGTATCAAATTCAGACTCTTTGCGGGAAAGAAAACCTGAACAGCCCTCGTACTGTCTGAGGGTTTTGAACCAATTTTTCCTGCCGGTAACAATTTTATGGACGTAGGCTTGATGCCCGACATCCCAGACCAGTTTATCGGCAGGGGCATTGAATACACAGTGCAGAGCAAGGGTTAACTCTACCGCACCAAGATTAGGTGCCAGATGACCGCCATTGGCCGCCACTGTTTCCAGCAGCAGTTTTCTTATTGCTTCGGCACTTTCGGCGAGTTCAGCTTTTGATAACTGTTTTAGATCATCAGGTGAATTTATCCTGTCTAAAATATTATTGCTCATTGGTTACTTTTTTCTGTTGTTGTTCTTCCGAGGGTTTAGGGAATTTTAATGTAACTGAGGCCTTTCCATCTTTTATTGCTAAATTTTTGCAATATTGCAGGCGTTTTTTGATCGTTGCATGCTTTGGATTATTATTAATATCTTCGACCAGATTAACTTTTTTGAACTGGTCAATGATGAAACTTATTAAAAATGGTGGTTTTTTGCCTTTGATAAGGACATCTTCTAAACGCACATCCAATTGGCCGCCAATCAGCTCAGCGGTAAATCTCGCTTCACCGTTAAAATATTGAACCTTGCCAGTCTCTTCATCTGTTATCGGAACCGAGATCATGCCCGAGAGAATATTGCCCTGAATGTCAAAGCGTATTCTCGGTTCCATATTCTCTGCTTTACCTGTTTCTTTGCTTGATATATAAGTGTTTACGTCGCTGGGAGTAACAATAAACGTATATTCTCCGCCTTGCTCCTTTATCTTTTCTAGTGCTGCGACTTTTTTCTCCAATGCCTGTTTGTCTTTTTCGGTTGGAACATAAGCCGTTACCCGAGACGTCGGTTCAAGCATGTTTTTGACATCTTTTACTGTGGACAGTAGCAGCAGAGTGCCAGCGATAAGCAGTCCGACAATTATCACGCCGATAATAATAAATACCATGCCGACTTTACTGATGCCACTCTTTTTCTGTGGTTGAAAGTTATGCTGTGGCGGTGTTTGGTTAAGCATTGTTCACTCCTGTTAGGGCTTACTCAAAAATAAATTGGTGAATTTTGCGACGGAAGCGGACTGCTGATCAAGGCACGAAACTGTTTACAATAGTAGAACTATATAAATATTTTCGTAACGCAGAACAGCTGTTCGCTGTCAAGCAAAAACTCCAAGTTATTTTTTTGTGAGTCCTTAGTTTAGTTTTTGTTCAGGCACTACACTTTGATAAAACGAACATAATCGCCTCTGAATATAGACTTTTTCTGAGTTGTTTCAAGTACATCAAACTTGATTTTATCCTGTTTTCGCATACTGACGTAAGACTTCAGTCTAATTTTGACGCGTTGTGTTTGGCTGCATAGTTGTCCAGTACAAGTTCTTTTTAGACACGTACGAAGTCACGTGTCAGTAACCGTTAAGCTTGGCTTAGGCTGTAGGCCTGTAATAACTTAGCCCAGGTGTAGGTACCCAGCGAGTTCCTATCGGCATAAATACTAATAAATATTAGTTTAAAAATAGAAAGATATTGCCTTTCATTCATAGAGGCATGTGTTGACCTCACTACGTTTAAACTTCGTAAGGCAGGTTGAAAACTTAGCGTTTCTGCGATAGATAAAAACAGCATAAGTTTATTTAAATGTTAGCACGCTTGGGTCGTAACCTTCTGGTGCTTGATAACCGAGCAGTTCAATACAGGTCGCGGCCAGAGAACTGATGCCCAGGTGTTCTTTCAATATCGTTTCGTATTCACCGTTACTCTCTGGATCGAATACAATGCATGGAACCGGGTTCAATGAATGACTGGTCTTGCGGCAGGTTGAGCCGTCTGGATTGCGCTTTGCTTCACCTGTTTTTTTGTCGTGTTCGTACATATCATCGGCATTGCCATGGTCGGCTGAAATAACCAGTATTCCACCTGCAGCTTCGATGGCTTCGCGAATACGTCTAATACAGATATCAACGGTTTCCATGGCAATTCGCACTGACTGGAATATTCCGGTATGCCCAACCATATCGCCATTGGCCAGATTAAGTCTAATCATATCATATTTGCCTGCTTTGATGGCATCAACTACCGCATCGGTTATTTCTGCCGCTTTCATCCACGGGCGTTGTTCGAACGGGACAATGTCTGAAGGAATTTCAATATAGTCTTCCAGTTTATCATTGAATTTACCGGAACGGTTACCGTTAAAGAAATAGGTAACATGGCCGAATTTCTGGGTTTCACTGATGGCCAGCTGTTTTTCACCGGCAACGCAGAGATATTCACCCATCGTCCGATCGATGGCTGGAGGTACAACCAAATATTTTTTCGGCACATGCAGATCCCCATCATATTCCATCATTCCGGCATAGATAACATCTGGGCGTCTTTTGCGGTCAAATTGTTCCAATTCATCCTGTTCGAATGCCGCGGTTATTTCCTGTGAACGGTCACCGCGGAAATTATAGAAAATCACTGAGTCGCCATCAACAATCGGGCCAATTGGTGTTTTGCCGTCGTCAGAGATAACGAATGGCGGCAGATCCTGGTCAATGGCACCACTCTCTTCACGCAACGAAACAATCGCGCTTTCTGTATCTGAATAATAACTGCCTTCGCCGAGCACATGAGTGTTCCAGCCTTTGCGCACCATATCCCAATTTGCGCTATAACGATCCATGGTAATAACCATTCGACCACCACCGGAAGCTATGCGGTAATCAACCCCGGATTCATTCAGTTCAGCAAGAAATTTTTCAAAAGGTCTGACATATTCGAGGGCGGAAGTTTCCGGCACATCGCGACCATCGAGCAGAGCATGAATTCTGGCTTTTTTCACTCCGGTTGCTTTGGCCTCTTCCAACATTGCTTTCAGATGACTTATATTACTGTGGACGTTGCCGTCCGAAAACAGTCCGATAAAATGCAGCGTTGATGATTTTGTTTTGCAGTTGTCAACCAGTTCTTCCCAGACGCTACTTTTGAAAATTGATTTTGACTGCACGGCGTCTTCAACAAGTTTTGCGCCTTGGGCGAAGACCCGACCGCAACCGATAGCGTTGTGTCCGACTTCACTGTTGCCCATGTCATCATCTGAAGGCATGCCGACCGCAATCCCGTGAGCTCGCAGACTGGTGGATGGGCAACTGCATAGCAGGTGGTCAAGTTCAGGAGTTGATGCCTGGATAAATGCATCGCCGTCTTCATATTTGCCGAAGCCAACGCCATCCATAATCAGCAGTACAACCGGACCTTGACGTCGGGCAAATTTATCATTTTTTATAAGTTGTGTAAGCATTATTTATTTTTCCTTGTGTATATTATATCAGCTGTTGTTACGTTTGAGCAGACAGCATATCATTAATAATTAATCATTAATCTGAAATTATTCAGCTTCTTCTGCCGGCAATTTTATTCTGAAGTACGCCACGTTCGCTGGTTTCGCAAAACTCGATAAACTCAAGTACTTCCGGCAGTTGCGGAACGTCAGTTTTGATCTTGGCAAGGGCATTGGAGCCATTGAGTCCTTCACGGAAATATATTTTATGGACATTTCTCAGTGCACGGATAGTTTCTTTGGTGAATCCGGCGCGTTCGAGTCCGATTTTATTAATCATTTTCACACCACCGTTTCTGCCTTCAGCCATCATGAACGGCGGAATATCTTTTGAAAAAGCTGAACCGGCACTGATAATTGCCAAACGACCGATTTTACAGAATTGGTGCATTACTGACATGCCGGAAACTAAAGCTCCGTCGCCAACGGTAACAAATCCAGCCAGACCGACGCCGACAATCAGAATTACTTTATTGCCGATAATACAGTTATGGGCAACATGAACGTTTGCCATCAGGAAACAGCCATTGCCGATAACAGTTTTTGTTCCGGGTTTATTGCCGGTATTAATCGTCACCCCTTCACGGAATATATTATCATGACCGATTTCCAGATAGGTGTCATCATTTTCAATACTGACATCTTCAGCGTCCGCCCCAATAACAGCAAATGGAAATATGATGTTATTGGTTCCCATTGTAGTCCGTCCGGTTACATGGCACTGCGCCATGAGTTTGCAGCCTGGACCCAGTTTTACATGCGGCCCGACGTAACACATTGGACCGATTTCAACACTTTTTGCTATCTGAGCCTGCGGATCAACAATTGCAGTTGGATGTATCTTAGGCATAACAGCTCCTTATATTTATATTTAAAATATTTTATTAGTTTTAAATTTCAGCAAAATTTTATTGATTACGAAGATAAAATTTTACAAAAGGTTAATATAGTAGATATTAGCTGAAACGCAATCCCGACACTGAATTAAAATTTATTACT
This sequence comes from Victivallaceae bacterium, assembly GCA_021647315.1. Lineage (GTDB taxonomy): Bacteria > Verrucomicrobiota > Lentisphaeria > Victivallales > Victivallaceae > JAKIUY01. The sequence goes on along the minus strand of JAKIUY010000050.1, from coordinate 14,683 downwards.
TCCAGTCTGACATTTCATTGGTGAAATAGCTCATTTTAGCTGTGTCGAACAGCATGGCGGAAGCAGCGTGACCATCAACAAACAACCAGCTGAATGCGCCATGGCGTTCCCGTTTGAACGGGGTTGTTGATTGCGAATAGTTATCCTGATCACTATCGTTGTTGGCAAACAGTTCTTTGTCAGTTTCTTCAACCAGGATTAATTTACCGGGTGAAGTTTTACCTTTTGCAAACTGTGCATCATGCCAACTGCCGAAAGAACCGGTATTGAGATATATTTCACGGCAATTAAGTGAATATGAAAATTCCCGTTTAGTTTCCCGTGGGCAGCGAAAGATTGTTTTTGAAATTTTGTTGGCATGGTAAAGTTTATTGGTCCAGCCTTTGGTGCCGTCACCCCAGACTTCAGCCCCTTCGGCATAAGGATATCTACTGTCATAATCAATAGTATACTGGGCTATTGAAAGGTGCATCTGGTGCATGTTATTGAGGCATGAACTGCCGGCAGCGCTCAACCTTGCCTTGTTCAGTGAGGGCAATAATAATCCTGCCAGAATGGAAATGATAGCAATTACAACCAGTAATTCGATGAGGGTGAAAATTGACTTTTGATGAATTCTAGTTCCTATAACTGTTTTTCCTGACAACATAATTCGGTTTCCATTATTTGACCTTCAAGTAATAAAAATACACCTGCCATTGCGGTTTTTCCAGTTGATTATCTTTTTTTAAACAGATAATTTCACGCCCTTTCTTATTACTGGTGTTAAACGTCACTATATTGATTACGGCAGCCTGTTCCAAGGTCTTAATGCCTGGGACTTGTTGTCGATAATTGATCCGATGTAACTTTCTGGATGAAGAACGTCTGGTTTTTGCCCGTAATTTCTTTAGGCTTTCAAGCCATGTCGGAACGATGTAACCATAACGGTTAATTGAGACCTGCTTAAAATATTTAAATCTTCCGGCAGCATAATTCCCTGAGCACACACCCGCCTTACTTAGGATATCCTTGCGTTTAACTTTATTGTTTGTTTGCAATTCTGTTCCTTTAATAAAAACAGGAGTTGACGGGTAACGATATTCAACTCCTGTAATAGTTGGAGTTTTGCTTTTTTCCAGCTCCAGAGTGACAATTTCATTAATCCGCTGCGCGTTGGCAAAAGCTGTCTCAAAAATTATTTTAACGGTTTTGGTTGGTTGCTTTTTTTTTGTTTTTTTTTTGGTATTTTTTTGATCTCAGGTAACGTTGTTTTATCGCTCCGAGACTGTTGCGGTTTTCAATGAAATCATCAAACCACTGATCACTGTTTTTGCTCATTTTTCGGCAGGCTGCGGGATTTTCTTCTACTTCATTTATCCATTTTTCAGCAAATTCCGCTTCATCATCACCAATATCAAATTTAACCTCTTGAAAAAGTGAAGAAATCCCATATCCAAGAGCACCAATGATAACAATAACCAAAGCACTGAATTTAAAAAAATCTTTTGTAAACATATATACCTTATCAGTAATATCAGGGTCAAACCTACACTTTATTACTTTTGAGCTTAATTTACCGTATAATATTTATTTTTCTATGCCAAGCCGGGGTTACGGCGTGACGTCTATATTGTGTTATAATAAATTGCTTTTCAGGCGACGGTGCATTTCTACCAGTGAAATATTATTACGTTTCGCCAGCGATTCAAGTTGATCTTCGCCAATTTTACCGACGGCAAAATATTTTGAATGTTCAGCGGCAAAATAGAAGCCGGAAACAGCTGCTGCCGGGGTCATCATCCATGAATCAGTCAGCTCAATATCACAGTTTTCCTTCACCTTAAGCAGTTGCCAGATGGTGGCTTTGTCCGCATGATTTGGACAGGCCGGATAACCCGGGGCAGGGCGAATGCCACGATATTTACATTTCAGCATCTGTTCAACCGTAAGATTTTCATTTGGCGCGTAACCCCAAATTTCACGCCGTATTTTTTCATGCAGCATTTCAGCAAATGCTTCAGCTAGCCGGTCAGCTACACTTTTTACCAGTATCGCACTATAATCATCATCTTCAGCTTCGAACTTTTTCACCAATTCATCGACGCCGTGACCGGCGCTAACCGCAAACATGCCGAACCAGTCATTGATATGTTCATCGACCGGAGCGATAAAATCGGCTAAAGATAATGGCGGGGTGCCATCTTTTTTACACCGTTGCTGGCGCAGGGTTGCAAACGATGCGACTGTTTTCGTTCTTGATTCATCTGAATAAATCAAGATGTCATCACCTTGACTGGCGGCTGGAAAAATACCGGTGACGCCAATTGGCTGAATTAAACGTTGTTTGATCAGCGTTTTCAGCATTGCATTGGCATCTTCATAGAGTTTGCTTGCGGCTTCGCCATGTTTTGCATCATTGAGAATTGCCGGGAATTCTCCGCACATTTCCCAGCTGTAGAAGAAAAATTTCCAATCAATATAATGAATAAGCTCTTTTAGTTCGGGGGTAATTACGGTTATACCGTGTTGCTGCGGTTTGGCCGGAGTCATAGCTTGCCAATTGTATTCAGGACGTTGACGGAGCAATTCTGTGTAAGGAATTAATTGAGTCGTAGCCCGTTTTTTCTCATGTTGAACTTTAACTTGTTCGTAACGGGCATTGAGTTCTGAGATAAAATTACTGTTATCCTGACTAATGGCTTTGAACAGTGCCGCAATCAAACCGATTGATTGTGAGGCATCTTTGCCGTGAATTACCGGCGCATGGTAGGCTGGTGCTATTTTTATTGCAGTATGAATCTCAGAAGTGGTTGCGCCACCGACTGCGAGTGGAATGTTCATGCCGCGCCGTTCCATCTCTTTTGCGACATGAATCATCTCTTCCAGTGAAGGTGTTATCAGCCCACTGAGCCCAATCATATCGACCTGATGTTCCTCTGCCGCATCCAGAATATTCTCACATGGAACCATAACTCCGAGATCTATTATTTCATAGTTGTTGCATTGCAGAATAATTCCGACAATATTTTTACCGATGTCATGAACGTCACCTTTGACTGTTGCCAATAGGATTTTCCCAGCTGAGGTTGTTTTTTCGCATTTTCCCGCTTCGATATATGGCATTAGAATAGCTACGGCTTTTTTCATCACTCTGGCACTTTTTACTACCTGGGGCAGGAACATTTTTCCTGAACCAAACAGTTCGCCGACGGCGGCCATTCCAGCCATGAGGGGACCTTCGATAACTTCGATAGGGCGAGGATACTGTAATCTTGCCTCTTCGACATCAGCATCAATAAATTCGGTTATGCCTTTGACCATGCTGTGTTTGAGCCGTTCTTCTACACTGCCTTCACGCCAGCTATTGTCTATAACCCGTTTAGTGCCAGTGCCGCGCATTGTTTCAGCTGTTTCAATAAGTTTGTCAGTAATGTCATCGTCTGTATTGAGTACCGCAGCTTCGACCACTTGCAGTACTTCCGGTGCGATATCGTCATAAATAGTCAACTGTTCAGGATTGACAATCCCCATATCAAGCCCATTCCGACAGGCATGATAGAGAAAAACCGAGTGAATGGCTTCCCTCATCGGATTATTTCCCCTGAATGAAAATGATACATTGCTGATACCACCGCTGATTAAGGCGTGGGGACATTTTTCTTTGATTATTCTAACGGCGTCAATAAAATCTCTGGCATAACAATTATGGGCTTCGATGCCGGTTGCAATTGCAAAAACGTTCGGGTCAAAAATAATATCACAGGGATTAAAGCCGACCTCTTCGACCAGTATTTTATAGGATTTACTACAGATAGCAACGCGCTGTTCGAGGGTTTCAGCCTGACCTTGTTCATCAAATGCCATTACCAGTACCGCCGCCCCGTAATGTTGAATTATGCGTGCTTTGTTTATAAATTCATCAATGCCTTCTTTCATTGAAATTGAATTGACAATACTTTTGCCCTGAATGGTCTGGAGTGCCGCGACTTGAATATCCCAGCGCGAACTGTCAATCATAATTGGTACGCGGCAAATATCGGGTTCAGTTGCAATCAGTTGCAGGAAATGGGTCATGCATTCCAGTGATTCCAGCATACCGTCGTCCATATTGATGTCAATAATATTAGCACCGTTTTCAACTTGTGAACGGGCAATGTCGAGTGCTTCTTCAAAACTTTCCTCTTTAATCAGACGGAGAAACTTTCTTGAACCGGCCACATTGGTTCGTTCCCCGATGTTAATGAAGTTGCTCTCTTCGGTAATAATCAGAGGTTCAAGCCCTGAAAGACGACAATAAGGGGTTATTTGCGGTAGCTTACGCGGCGCACAGTCGCTTACGGCTTCAGCAATTGCCTTGATGTGAGCTGGTGTAGTGCCACAGCAACCGCCGACGATATTCAACATGCCGGCTTCAGCCCATTCATGAATCATTGTAGCCATAATTGTGGGTGATTGTTCATATTCACCAAACTCATTCGGCAGACCTGCATTGGGGTGCGCATTGACCATAAATTGTGATTTTTCACTCATTTCTTCAATATAGGGACGCATTGCTTTCGCACCCAGAGCGCAGTTGAAACCGAGACTTATCAGGTTCGGGGCATGACTCAGCGAATAAAGAAATGCTTCAGGCGTCTGGCCTGATAACGTTCTGCCGGCGGCATCGGTAATTGTGCCGGAAATCATTAAGGGCAGTTGTTTGCCGGTTTCTGCTGTAACTTCAGCAATAGCATAAACGGCGGCTTTGGCATTCAGGGTATCGAAAATTGTTTCAAGCATCAACAGATCCACACCGCCATCGATCAGACCGCGGATTGCCTCTTTATAGGCATCAACCAGCTCCTGCCAGGTCACCGCACGAATTCCGGGATTATTGACATCCGGCGAAATAGAGAGGGTTTTTCCGGTTGGGCCGATAACACCGGCGGCAAAACGTGGTTTATCCGGGGTCTTGGCAGACATTTTACGGGTGGCTTTTTTTGCAATTTGAGCACCGGCTACATTTAAATTATATGCCTGGTCTGACAGCTCATAGTCGGCTTGGGAAATTGCTGTGGAATTAAAAGTATTGGTTGTAATAATGTCAACGCCGGACTCAAGATAGGCCAGATGGATTGCACTTATTAATTCCGGTTTTGTCAAATTCAGGATATCATTGTTTCCTTTCAAAGGAATGTGATGCGAAGCGAAAGCCTCACCACGAAAGTCTTCTTCATTCAGGTTGTGTTGCTGAATCATCGTTCCCATTGCTCCGTCGAGCACCAGAATGCGCTGTTCAGCCAGTTTTTTTATATCATTCATTGTTATTTTCTTTATATGCAGTTGGTTTTAAATAAAATCAAACAATAATCTACAACTATTAATGATGATTATCAACTGAGAAAGCGAGAAGAATGGCACGGAGACGGAGGAGGTGGCAGGGCTGTCCAATGCTAACTTTATATCACTCCTTCAGAGCTATATTTATGTGCGGATATTACCTGGAGTTTTACCCCAGGCTGTTGAATTATGTGCTTTCAGCACTACAAGGGTGAAACCCTTAAATTCAATAGCCACAGGTGCAACCTGGGGAATTAGCAACATTCATAAAAACAGTGCTGGACCTTGAAAAGACCGTAGGTAACCACGGAATCGAGTTAGCATTGAACAGCCCTGGAGGGAGATGTGGAAATGGGGAAATGGGGGATTGTGTTATACCCGTCATTTTTTTAACCACTAACTGGATCCTATTCGAAAAGGTCTAATTTATATAATAAAACATCTTAACAGTGTTTATGGTATTATCATAACATGCTAATGATAATAAACTAATATGGAATGGTGATAATGAAATATAGTTTCTTTAAAATTAATACATACGGAGCGGAGTAAAGACTTTAATTTCCGCGATGCGGAAATTTCAAAAGGCTTTTCGAGTACCGTCTATTTAGTTGACAAAATTTTAAATTTGGCATAGGCTTTTTTAGCCTGTTTATGTTTGTTTTGTAACCGGTAACTTTCCGCTAGGTTATAGTAGTAGAGCCGCTGTCCGGAAGCGGCGGCAGGTTCGCCAGCTTGCAGTAAAACAAACTCGGCCTGTTTAGGCATACCGTTACATAACAGTGCAGAACTGGCAAAAAGTGCAACTCCGGCGTTTTTCGGGTGTGACTTCCAAGCTGGAGAGATTGTCTGTAATGCCTGTTTTGTTTTGCCATGTTTCAGTAGAATATCGGTATAGTTTATGGCAACAGCCGGTGACGTTGGATTAAGTTGGTAAGCAGCAGCAAAACAATTTTCGGTATTAACTGTGTCGCCTTCCTGTTGTTGAAAAGCCTTGCCATGGGTATTAAAGTCAGAGGCTCTGAGCTTGGTGTTTTCAGGTATAGTGACAACATAAACAGTTCCAACCAATAAAATAATTCCGCAAATCTTCAAGGCAATCCAAGTTTTTATTATATTTTTTGCATTATTTTCATTCGATGTTTGATCTTTTTCTCCCATTCTCCCATTCCCTGTCTTTCCGCTTCCCTGTCTTTCCGCATCCCCGTCTCCGCCTTCCGTCTTTTTCGCATCCACTTTTTTAAATTTGCTAAGATAACAAAATATCAGCTGCAATGGATAAAGCATGAGAATAGAGAATACTGGATAAAGGATCAGCCGATAGCGTCCTAATGGCAGGAAGAGTGTAATTGGAATAGCAAAAGCCAGAATATAGAGCAGCAAAATAGTCTCTTTACGCAAAAATCTTTTACGGAGTACGAGTAGAATTATTCCAGCCACCGCTAATGGTATAACCATGCCTGGACCAAGTAAAACTCCGCACGGGAACAGCTGTTCACGCATAAAATAGTAATTGATATTATTGGGAACTTCATATTGACAAAAGAGCTTGCCAAATTTATTTAGACAATTAATCAGATAAGCAATTCCGCTGGTAGTCTCGTTTTTAGCTGTTATTGTTTCAGGTGCTGATGCCGAATTGCCGGGCACGTGAATATTTACGGTTTGCGGATTAACCTGACGGCCCATGGTTAATATATATTCAAGATATTGACGACTGATAGGGGTAACCGTGCCACTTTGTTTAAAGTTAAGTACTGCAATAAGCATAACAATCGATAACACGCCAGACAGCAATATTACCATTGGTTTTAATGTTTCATTAATTGATAACTTTATGCTGTTATTTTGTTTTCGCAGTTTATTAAACATTAAATATTGAACAGTAGCAATTGCGACTCCCAGCCAAAGCAGAGCCGACAAACGAACCGTTAATGGCAGGGTAAGTACTATTCCAGTCAGAAAAAGCCAGGCTGGCGAAAACCGTTTCTGGTGTAATTTGATTAAAGTCGCCAAAGAGAGCATTGCAGTGAAGACGAACAGGGATTCACGTAAGGTAACTGCTTCATAGATCAGGGCAGGGGCGTAAAGTGCTGAGATTATTCCGGCCGTGAATGCCATAACTTTCCTGCCGGTAAGTTTCAGACATATCCATGCCGTCAGTAAACTGGTTACAATCCCCATCAACTGTTGAATAACAATAATTGCGGTGACTGAAATTACCGCGTTATTGCACAGCATCGTTCCGGCGATTAACAGGTTATAGAGCGCAAAAGTATTTTGTCCATGGTAGAACAGTGTTCCCATATCAAGCAGGGTTTTCATATCAAGTCCACTGACTGTACTGTAGTAACGGAATGGTGAATCAATCCAGAACGCGAACAGAACAGCTCTTGTCGCAATTGCGACGGTTGCCACGATTATAAACAGCAGTTGGTGTTTTGATTTTTCTGATAATTTTGTCATAGCTAAATTTACTGTTTAAAATTCAAACTTGCAATCTCACCTGTAAAAAAAAGAAAAAATTTATAGTGGTGGCACAGTCTAAATAAAGATGGATATAAGCAGGGGGAATGCTGGAACATGCTGGAACATGCTGGAAATGACCCGTTTTTTGTGCTATACTCATATGTTTGATGTTTTGTTGTATTTGATTTGTGGAAATTTTTTCAGGCATATTATTGTTTTTACTAAGCCTAAGTGATGGGGCGGAGTGCGCCAGAATTAATGATTGTTGATTAGCTTTTATCCTGCTATACTACGCTACTCGAGCGTAGCGTGACAATGTGGTCATGTAAGGGGTAGGGACGTTCCACATTTTCAAGCCGATATATCCAAAGCCCATAGTTTATTGGGGTATATGATCCGCAGTACAGACTAAGGCGTTTGCTCATGTTTGCGAAGAATTAAAGGCAGATATTGTTGCGATTGTTTCGTTGCCTGCCATGAGTACTCATGGTGGGGCTATTAAAGGCTTTTTAAAGCATTTCTGGCTGTTTGGGATAAAAGACACATTTATAATGGGCTGGCGAACGTAGCAAAGCTGAAAGACAAAATATTAAAACCACAGATTGCAGGTCCTTTCTATTCAATAAAACAAGTTGCTAATGCTTTCAATATACCTTTTTATGCAGTACAAAAATTAAAAAGCAGTCAATTTGACTCTATTCTTGATGATTATCAACCAGATTTGTTTGTATCTATCAGTTGTCCGCAGATTATTAGAAAAAAACTCCGGGAGCGTTTTGTTAATGGTTGTATTAATGTTCATGGGGCTCCCTTGCCAAAGTATCGTGGCTTGATGCCTGCTTTCTGGATGCTTAAAAATAATGAGACAGAAGGGGCTGCAACGGTGCATGTTTTAGATGAAAGATTAGATGATGGTGATATTATCCTTCAGCAGAAGGTGTCTATATCATCAGAAGACACTTGGGATTCCATGGTAAAAAAACTAAATTAGCTGGGGCGGAAGCTTTAGTTGAAGCTGTTAAACAAATAAAAAATGGTACAGCTCAATACAGGCCGAACTTAGAAATTGATGCCACTTATTTTTCTTTTCCGACAGCTCAAGATAAAAAAGATTTTTTAAAAGCTGATAGAAGGTTCTTCTAATAGAATGAGTAATAATTGCTTCTCTGTAGATGTTGAGGATTGGTTTAATATTCTCGATTGTGTCCAAGCCCCTTTGATTGACCAATGGGCTGAACAGGATATCTATTTTCAAAAACCGCTTAATGATTTATTGGCAATGCTTGATGCAACGAAAACCCAGGCAACCTTTTTGGCACAAAGTCCGGCGACTTGTTAGAATTTCCACAATCAATGATTGAAATTCTCGGGAAGCGGGTTAGTTTTTTTGGTGGAGGTTATTTGCGACTTGCTCCGTTATCTATGATAAAATGGGGCATAAAGCAATTGAAAAATGATGGGCGGCCACTAATAGTTTATATTCATCCTAGAGAGGTAGACCCTGTGCATCCTCGATTAGCATTACCATTTATCAGGCGTTTTAAGTGTTATGTTAATTTAAAATCAACGATGAAAAAGTTAGAATGGATTTGCAGCAATTATGAATTTGCGACGATGGCTGAAGCAACAGAGTGTTTATTAAAACGCTGATAAATACAGAGTTGATTAGTGGTTAACAAAACCAAAGGAATTTTTATGAAAAAAGCTTTGATTACCGGAATTACCGGCCAGGATGGATCTTACTTAGCAGAATTGCTATTAAGTAAAGGTTATGAAGTGCATGGCATTATTCGGCGCGCCAGCTCTTTTAATACCAGCCGTATTGATCATCTCTATAAAGATCAGCATGAGGCCAATGTTAATTTTTTCCTGCATTACGGAGATTTGACCGATTCAAGTAATCTTAATCGGTTGATTGAAAAAATTGTGCCGCATGAAATCTATAACCTTGGGGCACAGTCGCATGTCCAGGTTTCATTCGAAGTGCCTGAATATACTGCTGATGTTGATGCTCTAGGTGTACTGCGTCTGCTTGATGCTATTCGTGATACTGGAATCAATACTCGTTTTTATCAGGCATCAACATCTGAGTTGTTCGGTAAAGTAATTGAAGTCCCTCAGAGTGAAACTACCCCATTCTATCCTCGTTCGCCTTATGGTGTGGCAAAACAGTATGGTTACTGGATGGTTAAAAACTACCGTGAAGCGTATAATATGCACGCCAGTAACGGCATCCTGTTCAACCATGAATCGTCACGGCGCGGAGAAACCTTTGTTACCCGCAAAATAACCATGGCAGTAGCTAGAATTGATCGAGGTTTGCAGAATTGTTTCTATATGGGAAATATTGATGCGTTGCGTGACTGGGGATACGCACCTGATTACGTCAATATGATGTGGATGATGTTGCAGCAGGAGCAACCGGATGATTTTGTGGCTGCGACTGGCGAAATGCATACAGTCCGTGAATTTATTGAACGCTCATTTGCCTGTGTTGATAGAACAATAGCCTGGCAAGGCAAAGGTGAAGATGAAATTGGCATTGACACTACTACCGGCAATACTGTAGTACAGATAGATCCGAGATATTATCGCCCGACTGAAGTTGAACAGTTATTGGGGGATCCCACTAAAGCCAAGGAAAAATTGGGCTGGGTGCCGGAAGTCAAGTTTGATGAATTGGTGAAAATAATGACAGCAGGTGATATCAGACTATTGGATAATCCTAATTACGAACTAGGCTTTTAATAATCCTCACACAAAGGCACAGAGACACAAAGAAAAAATGAGCTAGGGTTTTAGTAATCCTCACACAAAGGCACAGAGACACAAAGAAAAAATGAAATATTATGAATGGAAATGAAATAAGTAAGATAGTTGATCGAGACTTAGGTCCGGGGTTATTTGAAAGTGTTTATGAAGTATTTACTTGCTCATGAATTAGAAAAAACAGGATTAAAAGTTAAACGACAAGTTTCAATCCCAATAGAGTATAAAGGTATTGTTTTTGATGAAGGCTTTAGGACTGATATTATTATTGAAAATAAAGTTATCCTTGAACTTAAATCGTTGGAAGCAATTGCAAAAGTCCATAAAAAACAGGTATTAACTTATCTGCGGCTAACAGAATTAAAGTTAGGGTTGTTATTAAATTTTGGCGAGAGTCTAATGAAAGACGGCATTAGTCGTGTAATAAATGGAACAATAAATTTAAAAACTTTGTGGCTTAGTGTGATAAGGAATAGTTATGAATAAAGATGCTAAAATATATGTGGCCGGCCATCGTGGAATGGTCGGCAGTGCGGTCGTCCGCAAATTTGAACGAGAAGGCTATACTAATATCATTTCTCGAACTCGGGCTCAACTTGATCTTTGCAATCAGGCAGCGGTTAAAGATTTTTTCACTACAGAACTGCCTGATTATGTCATTTTGGCTTCTGCGAAAGTTGGTGGCATTAAAGCAAATAGTGATTGTAAAGCAGAATTTTTACTGGAAAACTTGCAGATTCAGAATAATGTTATTCAGCAATCATATTTGCATAAGGTAAAAAAACTTTGTTTTTTGGGGAGTAGCTGCATTTACCCGGCTCAGGCTCCGCAACCAATAAAAGAGGACAACCTTTTAACCGGTTCGCTTGAACCAACCAATGAAGGTTATGCTTTAGCAAAAATTGCCGGTTACAAACTTTGCCTCTATCTATCTGAACAGTATGGGTTTAACACCATTAGTCTGATGCCATGCAACCTTTATGGTACTAATGATAATTATCATCCTGAGCATAGTCATGTTTTTCCCGCTTTTATTCGTCGTTTTGTTGATGCTTCCGAAAACAGGATTGCTAAAGTTACGCTTTGGGGAAGTGGAGCTCCATTACGTGAATTTCTCCATGTTGATGATGTGGCAAACGCAGTTTACTTTTTTATGCGTGAACATAATGACCCTCATGTGATGAATATTGGCTATGGAAGTGATATCACAATTAAGCAGTTGGCTGAAAAGATTGCTCGGAGTGCAGGTTATAATGGTGAAATAGCTTGGGACAGATCTAAAGCTGATGGGATGTATCGAAAATTGATGGATAGTTCAAGAGCGACGGAATTAGGGTGGAAACCTCAAATTACTTTAGAGCAGGGCATTAAACGTACTATCGAAGAGTTTCGTTCTTTAGATTAGCCAGTTTTGACTCTTTGTTGCTGCCTGCAATTTGACAATTTAATAAAATGAATTATCTTACAGTAATTAAAAGGTTGAATCAACCTAACAGGATAAAGGTGAGATATGTCGAATCAACTTGCTACAACAAAAAGGCGTAAAAGTCTTGCTGAACATGTTGCGGTTATTGCTGCTCTAGAAGAGATTGCCGGTAAAGATGGTATTAGTGTGATGACGTTAATGCGTCAAGCGATACGTGAAGTGATCAGAAAGCATGCTGATAGTATGTCAAATAAAAAACGGTTAAGGTCTATCGTTATGCGTTATGCACCAGTGCCACCACTACGTATTGATACACCCAGACAGATCATACGCCTAAAACGGCAACAACGTGAATTTGACCAAGTTATTTTAGATTTGAATTTAGATGATTCAAAAGCAATAGAGGAGCGAAATTCTGTTGTTTCACCTCGTTGTAATTTGCGCATTTTAGAGTTGGAATAGCTAGTTATGGCACAAAATGAACATCAGAGCAATTTGCCAAGATCGCCAAATGAGTTTGCTTCATTGTTAATTAGTGACTATCCACTTTTTATCGTTGGTGGTCAGGCTGTCAATCTTTGGGCGCTCTATTATTACAAATATACGGCAGAATTGGAACCGTTTGTTTCACGGGATATAGATATACTTGGAGATAATACAACTCTTGCCGATATGGCTAGAAATATAGGGGTTGAACCCTGTTTTTTTTCAAAGCGGTCGCATACTAACATGGTTGGAGCAATCTTTGCTAAGAGCAGAGATGGGCAGCCACTATTAGTTGAAGTTTTAAAATATGTGTATGGCGTTAAAAATGAAGATCTTACTAAACGAGCGTATACTATTCAGATTGGAAAAGATAATATATCTGTTCGGGTTCCTAATCCCATCGTCTTATTGCAAGCTAAGATTGCTAATGTAGCTGATTTATCTCAAGATGAGCGGCAAGATAAACATCATATAGAAATTCTTACTAAATTGATGCCTGCATATCTTACAGATATTTACTCAACTGTAGTTAATGGTAAAATAAAAGAACGGGAAATGATTAAAATACTTGAATCTCTTATAACGGTTATCACATCTACTAACGGCTATAACGTTTTGGGTGAATTAAATATTCCAGCTCGATCTCTATTCCCAAACTTAGAGCAAAATACTCAGGCAAAATTGCATTTATTTATGACAAAACGTTTAGCCATGATTTTCCCTGAACATTAATGGATATAAAATGGAATATAATAAAATGAGAAAAATTGAAAATAGTAGAGTTCTCGTTACCGGTGGTGCTGGTTTCATTGGTTCTAATCTGGTTGAAGAGCTCTTGGGGCAGGAGAATCAAGTGGTTTGCCTGGATAACTTTGCTACCGGTGAACGTGAAAATATTGCTCCATTTACAGCCAATTCAGCTTTCAGCTTGATTGAAGGTGATATTCGTGATCTTGATACCTGCAATAGAGCTTGTGATGGGATTGATTATGTATTGCATCAGGCAGCATTGGGATCAGTGCCGCGTTCAATAAAAGATCCAATTACTACAACTCAAGTTAATATTGACGGATTTGTCAATATGCTAGTGGCGGCACGCGATACCCAGGTCAAACGTTTTGTCTATGCCGCCAGTTCTTCGACTTATGGCGATAGTAAAGCTTTGCCGAAAGTCGAAGATAAAATCGGCAATCCGCTCTCGCCTTATGCTATTACTAAATATGTCAATGAACTATATGCTAAAGTATTTGCCGATACCTATGGTATGGAAACAATTGGCTTGCGATATTTTAATGTCTTTGGTCAACGTCAGGATCCCTACGGTGCTTATGCTGCCGTCATTCCAAAGTTTGTCATCAGTATGATGAAACATGAAGCACCGGTGATTAATGGCGACGGAGCTTATTCACGTGACTTCACCTATATTAAAAATGTAGTTCAGGCAAACCAACTGGCAGCTTTGGTGGACAGACCTGAAGCGATAAATACCGTTTATAACGTTGCTTTTGGCGAACGAACGACCTTAAATGAACTTTATGCTGAACTGCGGAAAAACTTAACACTATTTGATCCGCTCATTGCCAGTATTGAACCGGTCTATGGTGCGGTTAGGGCAGGGGATATACCGCATTCGTTAGCGAGCATTGATAAAGCCCGTGAGTTATTAGGCTATGAGCCACAATACAGCATTGGTGACGGACTGAAAGAGGCAACGGAGTGGTATTATAAAAATCTGGAAAATTAGACAGGATAACATGATTCAAACAAGATTAAAAAGAAAAAGTTTTTCACCACAGAGAGTACAGAGTATACAGAGAAAAGAGCTGGTAATATTTTTTGTGCCAAAAAATCTAACCAACGGTTGTTAGAAATAAAAACTCCCTGTACTACTAACCATCATTTGCTTGTTTTTTATGCATGTTTTTCTGAAATATGACATTTAAGTATTTGCGGAGCAAAAACTTAAATATTTGTAGTTTTTTCGTGTTTTTCGTGGTTGAAAATCTTTTTGGTTGCGGCTTTGCTGCTCTGTGTACTCGGTATGCTCGGTGGTGAAAGTTTTTAAACGCCGTAGGCTTACTACCCAATTGTTAGGTTATGGCGCAGCTCACACCTGTCCTAACAATTATAAAAACTACCTGATTTAACAATTTTTTCCATTCAAGTCATTCAATTTTGTTCAATTTTGTTCAATTTCTCAAAAGTACCCCCCTGTTTTAAACTATGCTGTCC
>JAKIUY010000049.1 GCA_021647315.1 Victivallaceae bacterium | reverse complement strand
AAACAAACTTAACGATGTATTTATCATTGTGGAGTCCTCCTTTTTTTGAGTTACCGTAATATACTTTACGGATAAGGTTGCTCCACTCTCTTTTTAATCTTTTTTAAAAATTGTTAGGACACATGTGGGCGCAGCTATAAGATAACAATTTTAAAAGAAACATATTTTCTTAATTAGACGGTACTCGAAAAGCCTTTTGAATTTTCCGCATCGCGGAAATTAAAGGCTTTTCTCCGCTCCGTATATATTAATTTAATTCGTTGGCGATCTTTTTTTTTAGTTCAAGCGTAGCCGGCTATGTTCTTGCCAGCGCACGGTAGGCGATGTCCTTGCGGTAGATACAATTCTGCCAGTGAATTTTTTCGACGGCGCTGTAGGCATTGCTTATAGCAGTTTTTATATCACTGCCTTTAGCGGTTACACCGAGTACCCGTCCCCCGGTATTGACAATTTTTCCGTCTGCTTTACTGGTGCCGGCATGAAATACTTTTGCTCCGGTTGCGGCGGCGGCATCAAGACCGGTAATCTCGTAGCCTTTTTCGTATGCGACAGGATAGCCACCAGAAGCTATAACTACACATACTGCACAATCGTCTGACCACTCAATTGCGGCATCAGCCAGTTCTCCGTCAACCACCTTCATTATAATATCTGCCAGATCGCTTTCCAGACGCATCATTACAGCCTGAACCTCCGGGTCACCGAAACGAACATTGAACTCAAGGACTTTAGGGCCTTTGTCGGTGACCATGATGCCGACAAACAGCAAACCTTTAAAGTCCAGTTGCTCAGTTTTAACTCCAACGAGAAAATTGTCAAGTACTTGACTGGTAACCTGCTCCATAATGTTCTTATCAACTACCGGTGCCGGAGAATATGCTCCCATGCCACCAGTGTTCGGTCCACCGTCATTTTCCAGCAGACGCTTGTGATCCTGCGAAGAGGCGAGGGGGGTAATGGTCTTGCCATCGACTAGAGCCAGAATAGATGCTTCTTCGCCGAACAGACACTCTTCGACCAGTACTCTGTTGCCGGATTCACCAAATGCGCCATCAAAACAACCTTTAAGAAATTCAATTGCATCAACAGCACAGTCCGCAACCAGAACACCTTTCCCGGCTGCCAGGCCGTCGGCCTTGATAACAATTCCCTGTTCGCCTGCCGCAAATTCGCTATTGATATATTCAGCTGCCGGTTCAAATGCGTTGAAGGTTTTTGATTTAGCTGCAGGGATATTATATTTAATCATAAAGTTTTTGGCAAAATCCTTACTGCCCTCCAGTTGGGCCGCATATTTGTCTGGTCCGAATATTTTCAGTCCCGCTGCACGGAAAACATCAACAATACCATCACAGAGCGGGGCTTCAGGCCCGGCTACAGTCAGGTCAATACGCTGTTCTTTTGCAAATTCTGCCAGACCGTTCAAATCACTGACCGGAATATCCACACATTCAAATTCCTCAGCAATACCGGCATTCCCCGGGGCGCAAAAAACTTTACTTACTTTCGGACTTTGAGCTAATTTCCAGCACAGGACGTGTTCACGTCCACCATTGCCTACTACTAATATCTTCATATTAAACGTTTCCTATTGAGAGTTTAATTAACATCCTGCTAACTTACTGTTAAAAATTAAAGCTTGCAATCTCATATATAAAAAAACAGAAAAACTTCCTTTGTTGATTTTACAATTACTCAGATAACATATATAATAGAGAACAAAATTCAAAACGAAGAGGTTTTCTATGTTTTCTTGCTTAGGAAAAGATAAGTTTGTACCGTTATTGAAGGTGAAAGATCTTCATGAGGACGATGCGCTGCGAGTAGTTGAGGCATTACAGAACGGCGGGATCAACATTATGGAGCTGATCTTCCGACGCCATTCCGACAGTATCGCAATTCGTAGAATAGCTAAAGAATTCCCTGAATTTATTATTGGTGCCGGAAATATTCTTAACGGCAGTCAGTTGATTAGAGCAGTTGACTGTAAAGCAAGATTTGCAACGGCTCCCGGCTTAAGCGGGGAGACTATTAATATAGCAAAAAAACATAACATCATGTTTGCGCCGGGAGTAACCACTCCGACTGAACTTGAACGGGTCTTGCTCAGCGGCTGTGTTGATTTTCAGTTTTTCCCGGCAGAACAAGCCGGTGGGGTTGATTATCTGAGGGCTATTATTGAGCCGTTTGAACATCTGCCGATTGAAGTGTTTCCCAAGGGAGGAATTACCGCTGATAATGCTGCCGAATATCTTAAGTTATCCTATGTCAGTGCAGTAAGTCTCTCCGGTATTGTAACTGAAAGTGATATAGTAACCGGCAATTGGCAAGGCATAACTGAAGCCGCTAAGCGTATAACCAAATAATGATCATAAAAATCTTTATTCGTCATATCTTCATTAGGAGATATATCATAAAAATGCAGTATAAACTGATTTAGGACTCGCAAAAAAATAACTTGGATTTTTCGCTTGATAGCAAACAGCCGCTCTGCGTTACGAAAATATTTATATAGTGCTACTATGTAAACACTTTCGTGTCTTAATCAGCTATCCGCATTCTACGCGAAACTATCCAATTTATTTTTGAGTGATCCCTTACGGGGAAAATTATTATGGCTGAAAACTGGTATTATTCGATTGATGAAAAGAATCATGGTCCGTTGAGTTTTATTGACATGAAACGGCTGGTTGCAGACCACATCATACAAGCAGACACTCTGGTGTGGAATGAACAACTGGCCGATTGGCTGCCGGCGCAGGATACTGAGATTGCTTCGTTGTTGAATGGTGGTGGCATGATTGATGTCGCTGGTCGCCATCACTGTTCTGTTTGCGGGAAAAATTTTGTTCAGAATGAACTGATTGACATGAATGGCAGTCTGACCTGTGCTGGCTGTAAACCGCAGATGCTGAGAATGATGCAGTCTGGAACATCTTCACTTGGCGGAGTGACTTACGCCGGATTCTGGATTAGATTTGGCGCAACATGGCTTGATGGTTTTATTGTCGGCGGAATTAATTTGGCGATCGGATTTGTGCTTAGCAGGGTTATGGGGGAAGGCAATGCCAATGTAGATATTGCGGAGTTTGTGATTAATGTTCTGATTGGATTTTTCTATGTTGTTGTAATGATTGCGACAAAAGGTGCGACGCTGGGACAAATGGCTGTCCATATTCAAACCATCAATGCGGATGGCACAACTAAAATCAGCTGGGGTAAATCAATCGGTAGATATTTTGCTTACCAGTTGAGTGCCATTTTACTTGGTATCGGTTTTCTTATGGTTGCTTTTGACAGTCAAAAACGTGCTTTACACGATATGATTTGCAGTACCCGGGTAGTATATACAAACAAATAGTAACGGAGTAGTTTTTATTAATGCTAGATGTAATATGTGAGAAATGCTCGGGTCGGTTAACGGTAGAAGGGTTAAACACATTCAGTTCCTGTCCCGGGTGTCGGCTCAAACAGAAGGTTGTGCTTTTTTCTTCGATAGAAAAAGAGCCGGAAAAAGGTGCAGCACCCGAGGCGGTGCTGGATGATCACGCCGCCTGTATTAATCACCCGGAGAAGTCTGCCGCTGCGCTTTGTGACGGTTGCGGTGCCTATATCTGTAATCTCTGTGATATTGAGATAGAAAAGCAACACCTCTGCCCTCGATGTTTTAATAACACTGCTGATGAAATATCCAGTGTTAGCAAAAAAACAGAGCTCCATGATTCACGTGCTTTAGCAATTGCATTTGTCTCTATTTTGATCGGGCCGCTCTCGTTGCTTACTGCGCCGATTGCAATTGGCTGGGCACTGTTTCATTGGAACAAAATAAATACACCTTATAAACGCGGTAAATGGCGTTTTGTCGTTACCCTGATGATTGCCACCGGCCTGTTCTTTGGTTGGAGTGTTTGGCTGATTTATAGAATTTGGATATAAAAATATGGACAAAAAAATAGAATATAAAAGCTTTTTTCAAAAACAAAAAAGCTTTTTTGGAGAAAATAGTCTGTTTCGCGTCGCTGATGATCATTTTCTTTATACTGAATCGGATGGTTATAAGGAAGATTATAAACGATTTTTCTTTGCCGACATTCAGGCTGTAAAAATGATTAAACGGCGCGATTGGACATTTATTATCAGTATCTTTGTTTTATTTATGGTTCTAGTG
Organism: Victivallaceae bacterium; assembly: GCA_021647315.1. GTDB lineage: Bacteria > Verrucomicrobiota > Lentisphaeria > Victivallales > Victivallaceae > JAKIUY01. The sequence goes on along the minus strand of JAKIUY010000049.1, from coordinate 28,597 downwards.
ATGTTTATTATGGTGGTGGCTGTAGATGGTGATTATGAGACCGGAGGAGTCATTTTAATAATAATAGCAATTGCTCCATTGGTTATTGCTGTATATTGTCTATTGGTCGGCTGCCCGGTTGAATCTATAATAAAAACAGCTTATGGTACTGATAAAGTAATTCTTGGTCGCAGACGGCGAGCCGAAAAAAACCTGCACAAGATGATAACATATTTAGAAGCAGCGCAAAATGCTCCGCTGGATGACGCAGAGCTTTATCGGTTGGATGAAATAGAAAAAGTTTTCAGGATATAGAAAAATGGCAGCTACAAATAGTTTAAGCAGGCAACGCTGTGCTAATCATGCTCAGCGCGAGGCGGTGGCCAGGTGCCCGGAATGCAAACGTCATTTTTGTCGTGAATGTATTACCGAACATAGCGGCAAATTGCTCTGTAATCACTGTTTGGAGAAGGTAAGCATCAAGCGTGCTAAAAAACGTGACCGGATAAAAACAGTCGCCTGTTTTTTATGTTGTATCGTCGGCTTTTTGATTGCCTTAGGTTTTTTTTATGCCGTTGCAAATACAATTGCGTCAATCCCCCAGCAGTATCACCGTAGTTATCTCGGACTTTAAATATGAACAAATTACGCAAAATAAAAGAACGTCTGGCGTTTCTGCTGAATGATTCAGCGACGCTGTCCGGTAAAATAATTGATCTGATTCTGCTGTTTATAAATTTTCTGGCATGCGGGCTTTATGTCTACCGTTCATATCTTGACAATGATATTTTATGGTGGATTAGACCCGCTGAAATGTGGATAATGACGCTGTTTACGGTTGAATATGCTGTCAGAATATGGGTCGCAAAAAAACGGCTTAAATACATTTTCAGTTTTTACGGTATTATCGATCTACTGTCGATTATTCCATTTGTGGTATTTTTTGTTAAAGGATTATCGTTCTTTTCCGCTTTGAAAATACTTCGGGTCTTGCGTTTTTTACGTTTTCTGGAAAATGAAACTTTTTTCTTCGGCAAAATCAGTCGATTCCAACTTCAGGTATGGCGGACAATCTTTTCTGTTGTAACTATTCTATTTGTCTTCTCCGGTTTTATTCTTACTGCTGAAGCAACAGCCGTTAATCCACGGATAACAACATTTGGCGAAGCCTTTTATTACTGCTCAATAACCCTTTCAACGGTCGGTTATGGCGATTATACCCCGGTTACTGCCGCCGGGCGGGTTTTAACTATTCTGATGATTGCCGGTGGCGCAATTCTAGTTCCATGGCAGGGCGGCAAACTAGTTCACATGTTAATTCGCGGGGATTTGAATAAAACTTCAGCAACCTGTCCGAACTGCGGTCTAATCGGCCACGATGCCGACGCTGTACACTGCAAAGCCTGTGGCGCAGTTATCTACCAAAAGTTTGAAGGGCATTGATTAATAATTATGAATTATGAATTATGAATTAGGAATTAGGAATTAGGAATTAGGAAGTATCAAGCACCAAGTTTCCCTCCACCTATTCTATACTTGAAAAAAATCCAATATTACAGCCTATAATATAGACTATTTTGGGTTGAAAATTAAGTTCTTATGGACTATATTTCTGTTTGCTATTTTATCTAAAATTTAATACTGTTAACGATTTGAAATATTCGAGGAAGGTTATGATTGAAATAAAGGATATGGTGAATAAGAATTGTTCGATTGCCATTGGCACTGATCATGGTGGTTTTGAACTTAAAAATGAGTTGCTTGATGCATTGAACAAACAGGGTTTGAATATAGTTGACATGGGAGCATTTGTTGATGATGCCGGTGATGATTATTGTGATTTTGCAACTGCTGTCGCTAAAGCTGTCACACTGGGAAATGTTGATGCGGGTATTCTGATTTGTCGTAGTGGTGCTGGTATGGCAATGACCGCCAATCGTTATCATAATGTCAGAGCTGTAGTTGCCGCTGATATAAAAACTGCTGAATTAAGCCGTGAACATAATTGTTCAAATGTTCTAGTGCTCTCAGGTACAAATCTTGATAGCGCAGGCGCTCTGGAAATAATCAACAGTTGGTTAACTACTCCGTTTTCGGCCGAAGAACGTCATACTCGCCGTTTGGAAAAACTGGAAGTTGAAACTTATGATGATATTGTTGCAGTACGCAGCGTCGATCCTGAGGTTGCTGGATATATTGACTGTGAAGCGGCCAGACAGGATGAAGGTATTGAACTTATTGCCTCGGAAAACTTTACCAGTGCAGCCATTCGGGCGGCGCAGGGCTCGGTGCTGACCAATAAATACGCTGAAGGTTATCCGTCAAAACGTTATTACAATGGCTGTGAATTTATTGATAATATTGAAGCATTGGCTATTGAACGCGCCTGCGAACTGTTTGGTGCTGAAGCGGCTAATGTTCAGCCTCATTCCGGCAGTCAAGCCAATATGGCCGCCTATTTTGCTCTGATTGAACCGGGTGATACCGTATTGGCAATGAGTCTGGATCATGGCGGTCATTTGACTCACGGGCATCCAATGAATTTTTCAGGCATGCTTTACAATATCATTCCCTACGGCGTGAAACCTGATGATGAAACTATTGATTATGAAGAAGTTGCCGCATTGGCTAAAGAACACCGTCCAAAACTGTTAGTGGCTGGTGCCAGTGCTTACCCGAGAACTTTTGATTTTCCGCGTTTGCGTGAAATAGCTGATTCCGTCGGCGCTAAACTATTTGTCGATATGGCGCATATTGCCGGTCTTGTTGCTACTGGTGCTCATCCGTCACCGATTCCATACGCTGATGTGGTTACAACTACTACCCATAAAACTTTGCGTGGTCCGCGTTCCGGACTTATTCTTTGCAAGGAAGAGTATATCAAAAAAATCAACTCAAAAGTTTTCCCCGGCTTGCAAGGTGGACCGTTGGAACATGTAATTGCCGCAAAAGCCATCTGTTTCAAAGAGGCGATGAGCGAAGAATTCAAAGTCTACCAGAATCAGGTAAAAATTAATGCGGCGGTATTGGCAGCAGAACTGGTTAAACGTGGGTTCAGAATAGTTTCAGGCGGTACAGATAACCATTTGATGTTGGTTGATTTGAGACCGAAAAATGTTAATGGTAAAATTGTCGCTAATATTTTAGATAAAGCAGCGATTACGGTTAATAAAAACATGATTCCGTTTGACCCTGAAAAACCATTCGTTACCAGCGGCATCCGCATCGGTACACCGGCAGTGACTACACGCGGCATGAAAGAAGCTGAAATGGTGAAAATAGCTGAGTTTATTGATCGTGCGGTCGAGAATCGTGATGATGAAGCAGCACTGACGGCTATCGCGGTCGAGGTAAAAGCATTTACCCGCGCTTTCCCGATGCCGCACCTGTAGGTAGCTGTTTAACCGTAATGTTTACAAAATATTTATAGCAACCGCAATGCGGAGAAACCCAGGCGAATGCCTGTTAGCAAACCGCAAAGCGGATAAACCCGGGCGAACGCCTGTTAAGGATTTAATATATTATGATTGATATAAAACTTATCCGGGATAATCCCGAATTGGTAAAAACAACTTGCAAACGACGCGGTTGTGATATTGATATTGATGCGCTGGCGGCACTTGATATTGAGTATCGGGCAACTGTTCAAAAAGTTGAAGATATGCGTGCAGACCGTAACCGTTTGAGTAAGGAATGCCGGGACAATCCTGAAGCCAGAGAAAAAGTAATAGCTCTTAAAATTACACTTAGTGAAACTGATAAAATATTAAATGAGCTTAATGAACAGATAAAAGAACAGATGAGCTGGTTGCCGAATCTGCTGGCGGATGATGTGCCGGATGGCGATGACGATGAATCCAATCTCGAACTGCGCAAAGAAGGCACGCTTCCAGAATTTTCATTCAAACCCAAAGATCATCAGGAACTGGGTGAACTGCTGGATATTATTGATGCTAAACGCGGTGTAAAAGTAGCTCAGGCAGGCTTCTTTTACTGGAAAGGGCAGGGTGCGCAGCTGTGCAATGCACTGTTTTTCTGGGTTCAGCAACAACTTGTCGCTCGCGGGTTTACGCAGTTTATGACACCATGTGTCGCCAAAGAACAAACCCTGTTCGGCACTGGTTATCTGCCGTTTTTTGCGGATCAGACTTATGCGCTGGAAGGTGAAGATCTGGCCTTGATCGGGACTTCTGAACAGACACTGATCGGCTATCACGCAGACGAAATACTGGATAGCGAAGAATTGCCACTTTGTTACAGTTCATATTCTCCATGTTTCAGAACCGAGTCCGGCAGTTACGGTAAGGCTTCACGCGGTATTTTCAGAGTCCATCAATTTCATAAAGTCGAACAGATTATTTTTTGTACTCCTGAAGATTCTGACGCCAATCATAAACGTTGTCTGGAAAATGAAGAATATCTACTGCAGCAGCTGGGTATTCCATACCGAGTGGTCAATGTCTGCATCGGCGACTTGGGGGCTCCAGGCTATAAAAAATATGATATTGAGGCATGGTTTGCCGGTTATAACTCTTATCGTGAAGTTACTTCTAATACTAATTTGACCGATTTTCAGGCGCGTCGCCTAAATATCCGGTGTAAGGATAAGGATGGTAAACGCCAGTTCGTTCATACTATCAGTGCTACTGCGGTTACTGACCGCGTAGTTATTGCTATTCTTGAAAATAATCAGCAGGCCGATGGTTCAATTGTGATTCCTGAAGTTCTGCGCCCATTGTGTGGCTTTGATAAAATTGAAGCACCGGTTAAAAAATAGTAAACTCGTGTGATTGATCTTCTGGTCTGTTATAATTAGTGTCTGAAGGAAAATATTGAACTTGCAGATACTAGTTTATTCGCCGCCCGGATGTCGGCTCCCACATTATACCCATTATGGGTAGTTTTTAATTCGTTTATTTGGATATTTAAGCTCAAGTTTTCTATCGTATTTATTATATTGAGGATATTAAGATAATGGCTATTAAAAAAAATATGGGTATTTTTACTCAATGCTACTTGATGACAATTATATTCTGCACTGTCTTACTTTGCGGTTGCGGTCAGGATTCAATCCCTGAACCGCCGCTGGAAAAGAATCGTCTGTTGATCGATGCCATGCGAAACATCCGCAAACAGAAACATGGACTTGCACTTGCCAGGCTGAAGAAACTGAAAATTATCTATCCTGATAATCAACATTTAGCGGCAGTAATCGGCATTGAATATGATAATATTTTTGTCCAGAAAATTCAGAGCGGAGTTGATCAAGGAAACCTTAAGGCGGCGTTGTTGATTATAAAACGGGCTGAGAAAATTAAACCTCTGAGCCCGTCACTACTCAAGATTAAACAGGAGTTGTTGCATTTAAATGCATTAAACAATGCCTTGCTGGCGATTGAAAACCCAAGTTCGTCAACTGTTCTTAACGATGCAATAAAACAGGCCCGGCAGGTTATTAAGGAGTTTCCGGTTGCTCAATCATATCTGCCGCTACTGGATAAATATGATCAGCTTGCCGCTCAAATGGCGGTGGATGAAGCGAAGAATGCCAGGCTTGACCTTGTTTCAGACTTGAAAATTGAAAAAAATCGGAGCAAAACTGACCGTAAACTGGTTGAAATACTCGCGGCGCAGGTTGAAGTAGAGCATGCTGAAAGCCAATAGTATAAGTGATTATTCAATAATAATTCCGGCTTACAATGAAGCTGAACTGCTTCCTGCGACATTAAACGCCCTGAAACAGGCAATGGCAGCTATGCCGGAGATGCATGGTGAAATTATTGTCGTTGACAATAACTCCTCTGATAATACAGCAGAACTGGCGGTCGCTGGCGGCGCTAAAGTTGTAACTGAACCCATTAATCAAATCTCACGTGCCAGAAATTGTGGCGCAAACGCGGCGGCTGGCAGATTCTTTCTCTTCCTTGATGCTGATACTATTCTGTCAGGCGAATTACTGCAACAGGCGCTGCATAATCTGCAAAATGAAAAATGCTGTGGTGGCGGTGTGCTTGTTGACCTTGCTGATGATAATATCGCTTTTGCAATTAAGAGTTGTATAAAATGCTGGAATTGGTTGGCGGTACGCTGCAAACTTGCCGCAGGATGTTTTATCTATTGCCGGCGTGATGCTTTTGTTGCTGTTGGTGGCTTCAGTGATAAATTATATGCTGGCGAGGAACTGAAATTATCACGCCAACTAGTCGCCTGGGGACGGCAACATAACCAAAGCTTCCTGATTATCGAAAAGCCACATATTATGACTTCGGCACGTAAAGATGAATGGCATTCTTCGCTTAAACTTATTGCTATTATGCTTTTTTTGATGATATTTCCACCCGCATTACGTTTTAGATGGTGCTGTTCAATCTGGTACAAACGTCCATCTATAAAATAGCATCTGAACAAAAATTATAGTTGTTTTATCTTATACATTGTAAAGAAAAATTGATATTTATTAAAAAAAAATCATCAACTTTTCTTTACTTTTATCTGTTTGTGATTATATTAGATAATAGGTTATACCCGTATGAGTTAAGAAAACCTGACTGTTTATATGTTTTCAACGACTCAAATTCATTTTTTTTAATTATAAGGATATTTACGTGGTAGACAATAAAACCAGCGAATCTGTTAAGCTTATGGCGAACTTGGTCTATGATATCAGCAACCCGAACAATTCTATAATGATGAATACGGAGTTGCTTGAGGATGTATTTAAAGATGCAATCGCGTTGCTTAAAGATGATTCTGGTCAATTGTGTGAACCGCTGGCAGGAATCCCCCCCGACCGAATTGAAGAAGCTGTTAAAGATCTTTTTGCCGGAATAAAAGAGGGGGCAAAAAGGATTCAGGATGTTTCAGATAACCTCAAAAGGTTTTCTTAAGGTGATTATTTTAATTTAATAGGAAATTACTTCGTCCGTCACTGCGTTCGGGCAGGTATTTTTGACAGGATAACAGGATAACAGGATAACAGGATAACAGGATAACAGGATAACAGGATAACAGGATAAAATAAAAAATCCTGTCAATCTTGTTCATCCTGTCTGAAAAAGTACCGGCGAAGCCGGTTATGTTCAGTTGATTTGGTGAGCATATTTTGATTTAACCGCTTTATATGAAGATATAAACATAAAATAAAAAAGGCACCAGTAATGAAAAAAAATCTCTATCCAGCCATTCCGGTTTTGATTGTTGATGACGAAGCAATTGCCCTGAAAAGTTACGAATTAGCTTTTCTCAGTGCCGGAATTAATAATGTAATTTTATGTGACGATGGTCGCGATGCTCTGAGAATTCTTGGAGAACGTGATGTCGAGATGGTTATTCTCGATATGATAATGGAAAATGTCTCTGGTACTGAAGTTTTGGAAGCAATCAATCATGAATATCCTGATGTCCCTGTTATCATTGTTACCGGTGTTAATGATATTAACACCGCTGTAGAATGTATAAAAATGGGGGCTATGGACTATTTTCTCAAGCCGGTAGACACTAAGAAACTGATTAATCAGGTGCGTAACAGTATTGAGATAAGAGATCTTAAACGCGAGAATATAAAACTGCGCAATCATCTATTGACTGAAACACCGGCTAAAGATAAGGCTTTCTCTAAAATCGTTACTCGTAACCGCTATATGCTCTCACTCTTTCAATATTGCGCAGCAATAGCCCAGAGTTCGCAACCGGTCTTGATTACCGGCGAAACAGGGGCAGGAAAAGAACTGTTCGCGCAGGCGATTCATACACTTTCAAATGCCTCAGGGAAGTTTGTGGCGGTCAATATTGCCGGTTTTGATGATAATATTCTCTCTGATACTCTGTTCGGACATGAAAGAGGGGCGTTTACCGGTGCGGACCGTAAACGTCGCGGTCTGGTGGAACAGGCTGATAACGGTTCTCTCTTTCTTGATGAAATAGGTGATCTAAATATGGCATCTCAGATAAAACTGCTGCGTCTACTCCAGGAGCGGGAGTTTACAGCATTGGGCGCTGACAAAAGCAAACATTCAAATGCCAGAGTTATTTTGGCAACCCATCGGGAATTGAGCCTGCTGCAGCATAGTCAGGATTTTCGTCGGGATCTCTACTATCGAATTTCAACTCATCATATTCACGTACCACCATTGAGAGAGCACAAGGATGATATTCAACTGCTGGTTGAACATTTTCTGGTAAAAGCATCCCGTGAATTGAAACGCAAACCGCCGACCTACCCGCCGGAACTGATTATTCTGTTGAAGTCGTATCATTTCCCGGGAAATATCAGGGAACTTGAGGCAATGGTGTTCGATGCGGTTAGCAATCATCGGGCTAAAATGTTATCGACCAAAATCTTCAGGGAGCATATCAGTCGTAATTCCAGCGAACCCATTCAGACCGACAATTTTAAAATCAACTCGGAGAACTGGGCTAGAAACTTGGAAATGTTACCATCACTGAAAGATACCGCTTTGGCTTTAGTTAAAGAGGCGATGTGGCGTACTGGTGGCAATCAGAGTGTTGCTGCCAGAATGTTGGGGATTACTCCACAGGCACTTAGTTCACGTCTTAAACGAGGCAAGGAAAAGAGCGGGGCAGGGCAGGTGACTGGTAGGAGAATGAAAAACAGTGCTAGAAATTATAGTGATTTAGGATGAATACATTAAAGCGTAGAAGCTTGTGCCTGTCAGAACGTAGTGACGCATGAAATAATTACCTCAATAAACACAATTAATTAATAACGTCTTGCGAGCTAAAAGCTATTACAAAGTTGCGCGGCTGATTTTGATAACGCACAGAAAACTGGCTGTAAAAATGCACTTGTGCATTAAATATTACCGAGATAGACCGAAATGAATCCACGTTCTTTTGCCTGATCTTTTATGCGGCAAAGAGTTTCAGCCGACGTTCTGGATATTTTATTAAGCTTGTAATCAGGGTGAAATGCGGAAAAATGGAGCGGAACCGTTTTATCAAGATGTTCTTCTATCCAGTTCAGCCAGCCATTTATCATCGCTTCACTGTCATTTTTCCCGGGAATAACCAGATTGGTCAGTTCCAAATGATGCCCAAGTGAATAGAAATATTTTATCGACTCAAGTATCGGTGCTAATTCTGTGCCGGTCATACTCCGGTAGAATTCTTCGGAAAAACCTTTCATATCAATATTTGCCGCATCAATCAATGGGTATAATTCCCCGCGGACAGTATCGGAAATATAACCATTGCTAACCAGTACTGTTGCCAAACCGGCATCATGAGTCAGTTTGGCTGTATCAATAACATATTCAGCAAATACGGTCGGTTCATTGTAGGTAAAAGCAATTGACTTACAATGGCGTTTCAGAGCCAACTCAACCAATGTTTCCGGTGAATAGGTTTGAACTGTATTCGCCAGTTGCGCATAATTTCCACGTGACAGCGTCCAGTTCTGACAGAAATTGCAATTAAGGTTACAACCGAAAGTCCCGATAGAAAAGGTTGTAGTGCCGGGCATAAATTCAGCTAATGGTTTCTTCTCTATTGGATCGACATTAATTGCCATCGGACTCCCGTAGGCCAAGGAGTATAGTTTTCCAGCATGATTTTGTCTGACACCGCAAAAACCGCAACAATTATCAGCAATGACACATCTCCGAGGACAAAGCAGGCATTCTACCTTGCCACCATCAACAGCTTCCCACCATAAAGCCAAATGCTGTAGATTTTCACTCATAATAAAAACTCATCAACTCCAAAGTAGCATAGGCGTCCCGCCTGTGTCTTGTTTAATGTAGCACGAGCATCATGCTTGTGACAACTCAAAGTAGCATAGGCGTCCCGCCTGTGACAACCCGTTTCAGCCACCGCTCTTCGAGCTATGGCTCGACAAGTCGCAGAGGTTACATGCGTTGGGACAACGCATACTACTTACTTAGATTTTGGGCAACACGCATTGATAAAATTTGATAGCTTAAGTTCACCACGCAACTTGCGATCAACCTTAAATCATAATCGCCCAAAATATAGCTAATTACAACAACCATTCCGCATTTAACATATTTAGATTTTGGGCAACACGCATTGATAAAATTTGATAGCTTAAGTTCACCACGCAACTTGAGATCAACCTTAAATCATAATCGCCCAAAATATAAATCGCCCAAAATATAAATTTAGCCGTTTTTATTTTCAAATTCAATCATGAAATCGACCAGTGTTTCAACTCCGGCCAACGGCATAGCATTATAAATACTTGCTCTGATACCACCGACTGAACGATGCCCTTTTAGGCCACTCATGCCTTGGGCTGCGGCTTCCTTGACAAATTTTGCTTCAAGTTCTTCGTTCGGCATGCGGAATACGACATTCATTTTTGAACGGCTACCGCCTTTAATCGGGCTGGTATAAAAACCGCTACTGTCAAGGGTTTCATAGAGACATTCTGACTTGATGTCATTGATTTCTTCAATCGCAGCGATACCGCCTTGTGTTTTGAACCAATCGGTTACCAGTTTTACCATATAGATGGCAAAAGTAGGCGGGGTGTTGAACATTGACTGTTTTTCAATATAGGTTTTATACTGCAACATTGTCGGAACAGTTGACGGCACGCGTTCCGCAAGATCTTTACTGATAATTACCAGTGCCATGCCACTTGGACCGATATTTTTCTGGGCTCCGGCATAAATCATGCCGAACTCATTTACATTAACTACCCGTGACATAATATCACTGGACATGTCGGCAATGATCGGTGCCGTTTTAGAAGCCGGCGGAAAAGAGTGGTACTGAGTCCCTGCAACAGTATTGTTACTGGTTAAATGCAGGTATGATGCATTTTTAGTTGGTTTCCAATGACGAATAACAGGAATTTGATCATAATTAGTTGCTTTACTGCTGGCAATAATATTAACATCTCCAAAGCCCTTGGCTTCTTTGACTGCTTTAGCGGCCCAGGTGCCGGTGTCGGCATAGTCAGCGCATTCACCCATCAGGTTCATCGGAATCATCGCAAACTGCATACTGGCACCACCCTGAATAAAGCAGACAGCATAATCATCACTGATATTCATCAGCTCACGAATATTGCTTTCAGCCTGTTCAATGACCGCTGAAAATTGCGGACCGCGATGTGAAAGCTCCATAATGCCACTGCCGCTGTCGGCATAATTACAGAATTCACTTTGGGCTTTTTTCATTACATCTTCCGGTAACATTGCCGGACCGGCACTGAAATTATAAACTTTCATTTGTCTCTCCAAAAATAGGTGAAAATAGGTTTTAAAATAATTTATCTATAAATATCATCTTTTATATATTTTTTTCAATCATAGTTTTCAGATATTTTCACTTTTTTAATCTTTTTTAATATAATATAGCGACATAAGTCATATCGGAGAGTAAAAAACACTTCTTTATCTATATTTAGCAATTTTCATTCACTTAGTAACTTTAAAAAAATGTTTCATCCACTATATTAACGCTCTTCAGTTTTATAATAAGCACCCGTAGCTCAGCTGGATAGAGCGTCTGCCTCCGGAGCAGAAGGTCATGAGTTCGAATCTCGTCGGGTGTACCACTATATTCTTCACCAATAAACATTCCCGACGAGATGCGAACGACCAGAGTTCGACTTTGCGAACGCAGTGAGGCTGCAACCGGCGAATGCCGGTAATGAGCGTAGCGAATGTTAATCTCGTCGGGTGTACCAGCCTACGCTTGTAACAAAGTAGAAAGCGTAGGCTGTCGCGCCGTAGTTTTAAAAACGCAGGCGGACAAATATGATACCAATACAGGCGCTACGGCTCGGCTAGCCTATTATGAAATATTTTACGACTTATTTTCTTGCGCCTGTTTTTACGCTTTTTGTTGCCGGTTGGTTTTACGCTTTTTGTTGCCGGTTGGTTTTATTATTTAGACCATGCACGAAAAGGTTGCTGAACTCAGTAGCTTGCGATCTCCGAGCGCAAAAAGCAAACATTGGTCAACCTCAAACGCTCAAGTTGTTTAGCGGTGTTAAACGAATCAGAAAACCTTTTCGAGTACCGTCTAGTTATGGATTATTTTTTCTGTCAAGGTTCACGGATCGATTCATCCAGAGCTTTTATCAGTGGGTGCAGCAGGTATGAAATAATCCGTCGTTTACCAACTTTGATTTCGGCTCTCAACTCCATGCCGGGGATTAATCTGAAATTATCCGGCACATTTTCCAATTTTCCGGCAATGACAATTCTGGCATGATAGACGGCCTGTTTCTGTCCCCCCAGCATAGGAGCTCCATCCTGAAAAGTATTTTCTGAAATAATGCGTAAATTTCCGACTAACGTACCATGTTTCTGGAAAGGGAATGCGTTGAGCTTAATTCTTACTTCATCGCCGATTTTCACCTTGCCGATATCCCGTGGAACGATATTGGCTTCCACTTCGATTTTACAGTTAATCGGCACCAGGGTGATCAACGGTTCTGCTTCTCGGACCCCGGAGCCCGCGGAAAACTGGGCGATCTCATGGACTACCGCCGCAGCGGGCGCGCGCAAAACAACCAATGAATTAAGCCTTATTGCCTTGTCCAGCTGTTTTTCAACACCGTTGATCTCGCGTTCTACCGAAACCATCTCTTCAGAAATATTTTTATTCCATTCAGCGATGAATGAGTTTTTTGAGGCTTCAGCTGAAAGCAGTTCATGTTTCAGTTCAACCGTCCGGTTTTTTAATTTATCAACTTCTGATTCCATCTGCAGACGTGAAATCTGGGTTTCGAGTAGCTGTTTAAGAGAAATACTCTGCTTACGGTAAAGTTTATCAAACATCTGCTCAATTTTCCATAGAGCCTTAAGTCGCTCCTGCTGCTTGGTATAACTTGCTTTGTTGGAATAAATACTGGCTTCTATTTGACTCATGTTCTGCGTGAAATAGAGTAATTGCTGTTGACGGAATTTTGCCCGTTTTTGAAAAATAGCCATCTGACTACGCATGTCATTGGTTACGTTCTTACCTGAACTAATCGGATAGTTTTGTGTTTTGCATTCAGCATTTAAACGCGCATACTGAGCTTCAAGACTCTGGAGCTGTTCCTCCAGGCGTTCTTTTTCCGCCTGGTTGAAAGTCGGATCAAAGGTTATCAGCACTTGATTCTTTTTAACAACCTGTCCCACCACTACATTAATCTTTTTTATCACCGTGCGCTCAAGCGGTTTCATGGTGATATTCTGCGTTACGGCAATCAGTTTACCGTTAGCTTCAACTACAGTATCCACCTTGCAGACCGATGCCCAAATCACAACTGCCGTCATCAGTAAAGCAATAAAAAGTATGCCGCAACGTCCAAACCATGGCAGTTTTTTATGTTCAAGCTCCAACGCATCCGATTGATATTCAATCGCATCCGGTGCAATATTATTTCTGTTTTCTGTTTTTTTCATAATTTTTGTTTTTTTATTTAAATAGGAAATTCTATTTCCATCTAGTACGTTCGCTTTGTGGTTTTCAACAGGCGACATCCTGGCGCATAATCCACTTTTTAAGACCGAGCAAAACGTATTACCCATTCATATCCCAACCCGTAACCCTAACCCGCCCCCGCAAACCTAGCCCCCATACCTTCCCATCTGCTGCTGCCAGAACTCCTGATAAACGCCCGGTTGTTTTACCAGCTCCTGATGCGGTGCCAATGCCGTGCGTTCTCCTTTGTCAATGACCAGAATACGGTCGGAGTCATGAACAATTGAGAGACGGTGTGAAACAATAATTACTGTCCGCCCTTTAGCAATTGCGGCTAAATTGCGCTGAATGATGGTTTCGCTTTCGGGGTCAAGCGCGCTGGTTGCTTCGTCAAAAATCAGGATCGGCGGATTTGTCAGCAATGCCCGGGCGATTGCCAGTCGTTGTTTTTGCCCTCCTGACAGGTTAGAAGCATTCTCTTCAAGTACGGTATCATAGCCCTTCGTAAGATCCTGAACAAACTCATCGGCACCGGCCATTTTTGCGGCATGAATAATTTCTTCGATCGAAGCGTTCCGTTTGGTCAAACTGATATTTTCACGCACTGTACCGTGGAAAAAATAGTTTTCCTGCAACACCACGCCGATACTGGATCGCAGATGTGCCTTATCGATTTCCTTAATATCAATGCCGTCAATTTTAATGATCCCACTTTGCAACTGATACAGTCCCTGCAGCAATTTTGTCATGGTCGTTTTCCCTGAACCGCTACGTCCAACTATGCCTAATGTCGCGCCGGCAGGAATGTCCAGTGAAAAATCATTGATAATATTTGGCGTATCAGGGATATATTTGAATGTAACATTGGCAAATGAGATATTGCCTTTTATCGGATTGTGAACGCCACCACCGGCAGGTTCGGGCGGGGCATTCATTACATTGCCCAGCATTCTTACCGACAGGGCGGTCTGCTGATATTCATGAATCAGTGAAACCAACCGGACTAACGGTCCAGTGACACGGCCGGAAAGCATTTGAAATGCAATCAGTGCCCCGACAGTCAGCTCTTTATCGAAGACGCTCATCGCTCCGACCCAGATAATGGTTACCGTCAGCAATTTTTCAATCAACTGACTGAGGGTCTTGGCGGTCAGCGATATTTTACCGACTCTGAAGTGACGGGTAATCGCATAAGCGGTTGAATCATTCCATTTTTTCTTCTGAATCGGTTCAAGTGCCAGTGATTTTACGGTACGGATACCATGAATTGCCTCAACTAACATCCCCTGCTTTTTCCCTTCAGCCTGATAGAGTTCGGTCAACCGTCGCTGAAAAGGTTTAATAAGTGTCGCGATAATCAGTGCCATAATGGCAGTAAAGCCTAATACAATCAGCGTCAGTTTAACACTGTAAATCATCATGAACGGAATAAATATTATCAGTGAGAAGAGTTCAAGAATAGTGAAGAAGAGATTGCCGGAGAGGAAGCCACGGATCTTTTCACTCTGCTGCATGTGTTTTATCAGCACCCCGGAAGACATTCGTTCAAAAAAATCAACCGGCAGGTTCATCAGGTGAGCAAAGGTTTTAGTTGCGGTTCTGATATCAATCTTGTTGGTCGCGAACAGCAACAGGTAACCGCGCAGAAATTCCATCAAGGCGTTAAATAGCAGTGCGATGATAATACCGATGCCCAGCACATTCAGCGTTGTATAACTCTCATGAATAAGTACCTTGTCAACGACAATCTGAAAAAAGAGCGGGGTAATCAGGGCAATACCGGTAATAATCAGCACGGCAAGCGCAATTTGGGTAAAGATCCCTTTCAATTTCATGAATTCAGGAATAAACCAGCGCAGACTGAATGGCTGTTCTTCATCGGTCAATGAATAGACCCGTTTAATAAGCCATGCTTTGCCGGTACAGGTTTCTTCATACTGTTCCTGCGTGAAGAATAAAAATTGTTCGCCCGGTTTCATTTTGATAGCCGGATTGACAACTGCTAACTGTTTTTCGCCTTCAACTTCCCTGATACCGACCAGAATAATATAACCGCCGGATTTTGTTTCAACTACTGCCGGCAGTGCTTCGCCCAGTTTGGTAAGCTTATCCCATGGCAGGGAGATCTTTTTCACCTTCATACCGTAATCGCTAATGATCTTATAGAAGAGTCTTTCGGATATTTCATCGCCTTCAACAGCATATTCATGTAGCAGACGCCGGACATCAATATCCACGTTATGATGTTTGCCCAGTGCGGTAACGCAATAGAGACCACTGTTCTTTCCATCCTGACCGGAAAAAAGATTGGTGAATTTAAGCGTTGCGCCACCACTAACTTTTTTCAGCAGTTCATCGCAGTCTATTTTCAATAACTTCTGTTCGCCCCCCAACGGGTCGAAAATCGTTACCTCTGCTGTCCCGTAGAGATCATCCGCATTGACAATACATATCCAGTTATCATTGTCCAGTTGCACCAGTAACGGACCGATATAATCTTTATAATCTTCCTTTAGATCAGCTTCAGCCGTAAACTGAGCAACCAAGCTTAATTTGTTGCTTAATTCTAGTAAACCTTTTTCAGGATTAACTGTGATTTCATTTACCAGTTCATCATTAAGCAGCGCGTCGAAATTGACATCGCGGCAGAAATTAGCCGCCAGACTGCGCAGGCACTCAAGACCGGTATTTATAGTTTTTTCTTTTTCAGCCATATTTTCACTTTTTTACCTATTTATCAAACAAAGATTTTTTCTCACCACAGAGAGCACAGAGTTTTCTAAGCATTACCAATTATTTTTCTCTGTGCTCTTTGTGTGCTCTGTGGTTAAAAGTTTTTATTTTTATTTTTCATAATTTAAATCTGCTGATGCCATCTATCAGTCTCTTCACATTGAAATTAATTAACAACCCAGTTTGAATATCAGCCAGCTTCATATATGTCAGCAATTGTGCTTTGTGAATCCCTTTTATTTCTTCAACAGCCTTCAGTTCCAGAATGAGATTGTTTTCAACCAGAACATCAATACGATATCCACAATCTAAACGGACTCCTTTATATTCAACCGGCAATGCATGTTCTAACTGAAACCTAATATTATTGAGCTCCAGTTCTCTTGCCAGGCACTGCTGATAGGTTGATTCAAGTAAACCCGGGCCAAGCGCACGATGTACTTCAATTGCACAGCCAATAATCTTACCAGTAAAAGGATCCCTTTCCATCTACTACTCCTATTTTTTATTCACCACAGAGTGTTTAATAACTGAATATTCTTTTTTACATAGTACCAATGCTTAGATTTTTTGTGTAACAAAAAATGTAAGCATTACCCATTATTTTTCTCTGTGCTCTCTGTGTCCTCTGTGGTGAAATTTATTTGAAATTAGGTGACGAATTTTTTACCACTTCAGGCGTGACAACCTCGTCTGCCGCTGTATTCTCATTTTTCTTGACCACACCAGCCTGTTCCAACTGGTTGACCAGGTTCTGCATCGCGGCAAAAGCTCTTAAGAAGCCCTGAGGAGTCAAAATCAATTCCTCGGTAATTTCCATATCAGGACGCTGCCCTTTTGGCTGATCCTTAGTTGGAATGTAGTTGAACAGCTCCATGTGAACCATACCTTCCATGAAACTGATAGTCTCAATCCCATCAATATAATTTCTCTTTTTGCCCATCTTTTAATTCTCCAATTTTTTGTTAATATTATTTATTGAAATGAGAGATTTCATTTGTGTAATAGCCATTGAATTAAGTTGAATTAACCGTTTTTTTTGCGAAAGTTCCTGTTGGATAAGCATCGCATTAATACTCTCCATATTTGATAGCACGACTAACTGTTCAATGGTCGCATGATCTCGGATATTACCCTTTAAATCAGGGTTTTCTTTTCGCCACTCTTTTGCAGTCATTCCAAATAGTGCAGTATTAAGTAAATCCGCCTCCGTGGCATAGGTAAAGTTAATTTTTATTTGCGGAAGTTCCAATGGAATCAAGTATAGTTTAATTGCATCAGTATGAATACGGTAATTGATTTTAGAAAGAGTTCGCTGAAGATTCCAACTAAGTTTTAAGCGGTCATTCTCTTCATCCTTGAGCCGTTGAAACTCTTTAATTAGAAACAATTTGAATAAAGGATTAATTGCAGAACAGAATTCAAAGGCAATATCCTTATGCGCATAGGTTCCACCATAACGACCTGACTTGACCAGTATTCCAATTGCATTAGTTCTTTTTATCCACAATCCTGGACTTAAGACAAAGCTTGGAAGTCCTGCATTTATTTTAAAGTGGTCGAATTCGACCACTTTAAAATCAGGATTATACATTTGTTCCCAGGTTCCAATAAATTCAAGGGTGCCACGATTACGAATCCAGTTTTTTATTATATCCGCAGCTCTTGCTTCGCCCTCTTTCGCATTGGCAAGGTCAGTAATACATATATAGTCATTATAATCTTTTGATAAAATCGTAATTGGAGAGCCTTGAACAATTATTTTTTCATTCATTATGGTTTCACTTTTGAGTAAATTTAATTCTGTATGTTTTCGACTTTACAATAGTTCCCCAAGCTCATATTTCAAGCAGTAACGATAATATATTTTCACCACAGAGCACACAGAGGAACACAGAGAAAATAAAAGATAATGCTCACTTTTTTTGTTGCACAAAAAAATCTAAGCATTGGGTTTTTAATAGTTTTATCTATTTGCTCTGTTTAAATTCTCTTTGGCGAACTAAACAGAGCAAATAACTGAATATTCTTTTTTTCTCTGTGCTCTCTGTGGTGTAGGTTTTGTTTTTCTATGCGATGCAAACCTTCCAGTCGGATGGTGCAGACCCAAGTTCTTGCCAGTTTTCAGCAATACCGCTTTCCCACATGCCGACGGTCGTAGAAGTTTTTCCACGCCAGAGAATATCATCAGTACCGTTACCATTAAAATCACCAGTTCCGGCAATTTCCCAACTATCTCTTGGTGCAGACCCAAGTTCTTGCCAATTGCTGCTATTCCCACTTTCCCAGATACCTACTGTACCATCAAATTTATTCTGCCAAAGAATATCATCCTTGCCATTATCGTTAAAATCACCAATCCCGGCTATTTTCCATGTATCTCTTGGTGTAGAACCTAATTCTTGCCAATTGTTGTTATTGCCACTTTCCCACATTCCGACAGTTCCATCAAATTTATTCTGCCAGAGAATATCATCTTTGTCATTGCCGTCAAAGTCACCAGTTCCAACAATCTCCCAACTGTCTCTTGGTGCAGACCCAAGTTCTTGCCATTTACCAGAATCGCCACTTTCCCAAACACCTACCATACCATCAGTTTTGTGCTGCCAGAGAATATCATCTTTGTCATTGCCGTCAAAGTCACCAGTTCCAACAATCTCCCAAGTATCTCTTGGTGCAGACCCAAGTTCTTGCCAATTGCTGCTATTCCCACTTTCCCAAGTACCAACTGTACCGTCAAATTTATTCTGCCAGAGTACATCACTATGGGCGTTATCATCAAAATCACCGATGCCGACGATTTCCCAAGTATCTCTTGGTGCAGACCCAAGTTCTTGCCAATTTGCCGCTACGCCATCAGTCCAGACGCCGACGATACCGGCAGTTTGATGTTGCCAAAGAATATCGCTGCAATTACTGCCATCAAAGTCGCTGCGGGTTCCGTCGGATGTGACATCTTCACTGGACAGTTCTACATGGAGATAACCAAGGTCACCATCATTAAGTGCGGTCCACGTTTGAACCAATAAACCTGTCGCCTCATCGTAAAGTTCAAGTGATAGATCAACTCTATTATGAGCAAGATTATGTGTATCGCAAACGATTTGCTCGCCATGATAATCTTCGATATCTCCGTTTACATTGTAAGTTGGGCTGGTTAGTAGATAACCACTATTATAAAGAACAGTATCATCCCAATAAGCTTTTACATAATAACTGCCAGCAATATTTGAGTTAACATCAAACTCGATATCAAACTGGCTACTAAAATCGTCTCCATCTTGATCAATTCCGTTTGCGATTCTGACATCTGAAAATTCGGGGAGGAATACATCAGGAATAGTGAATGGAAGTTCTTCGTCGGTGTGATTGCCGGCTCCATCTTCAGCCCAAACGGTCAATTTATAATTTCCTGAATCTTCACCCGACATATCAAAAGAGCCGGATGGTTGAGAAAATGAAAAGGAACTTAATAAATCGTTATTGAGAATAAGTTCAAATCCAGAATCAGCTATTCCTGTACGATCATCATAAATATTCCATGAAAGAACCTTTGATCCCTGATTAAACTGTAAATCAATTGTCGGATCAACAGTATCAATAGTGAAAGATATTTGATCAGACCAGCCGCTTGCGAGTTTTTCTGCCGAATCGTCATAAGCCTGAACTTTGGCAGTATATGAACCATCAGTAATTGTGCTTACCGCCAAAATGGAGTAGTTATTAATCGAATCGAACGGGTATACATGACCTGTTGTATTGTTATTCAAGATAAGTTCATATTTACTGATACCATTATTATCAATAGAATCACTCCAGTCAAATTGCGGAGTCGAATCATTGGTTTGGTCGCCGTTCTTAATAAAGCCATCAGTCAATACAAATTGAGGTGTTGTCGGGTTTACATTTGTTATGTTGTCTATCAGCAAATTGAACCCTAATTCATTGCGGTCATAGCTTAATCCTAAAGCATTTAAATCAGTATCAAATGCATTCACACTATACCAACTATCAGCTTGTGCTTCACTTACAGCCGCCTTCCCATCCTCAAATCCATCAACCTTGTCAATTGTCCCTTGAAACAATAAATGGACATCCGAGTGTTGGTCTGATCCATATTCGTATTTGCCTATTTTTATAAAATCATCATAGCCACCAATCGTATCTCCATCAAAGTTAGCATTGTTTAATTGTACGTTATAGGTATTACCCCCTCCTGACACTTGCCATCCGTTTGGATTATTAAGATTATTGATGGCTCCACCGTCATTCCTGTAATAATTATACACATTTTCAATTTCTGAAGAAACACTAATCGTACCTGACGTATTATAACCATAGTCATTACTTACCGGATGTGGATCAAGAAAAACTGCATTGTCAACGGTAGTTCTATAATCAGATATAAAATCTTCAGCAAGAGCTCCAATCAGACTACCTCCCCTACTATGTCCTATCATAGAAATATTAGTATCCTCGGTGAAGATAGCTGAAAAATTTTCATTGAGGAAAGAACTGAATATTTCCGCAACATCAGTTGTAGACTCTTCGCCTGTATTCGTTAATATTCCTTTGACAACACCTTCCATGCTGGCTAAAGCACTCCAATCAAGATTTATTACAAGATTACGTTCTGTTATTGCATCATAGTCATCAAGAAAAACAGCATATTCGCTATTTGACATCCATTGAGCAGACATAGTCAAAGTTGTAATGTCGCTTTGGGCAATATTAAGCTCATCAATCATTCTGGATTCAATAGAAGAAGACATTTCACTCATCCAACCAGGCATTCCTCTTGACATACTATAACCATGAGTAATAAATATAACGTTATTTACTGTTCCAGGTGCTGTAATCGTAAAATCTGAAAATTTATCAGTAGTTACATCTCTAAATAACAGCGAACTAGAGTCACCCTCAATAATTTCCTCAAACATATCTTGAATCGTATAATCACTGTTCATGTCAGTCGCATTAGCAACTAAATCTGAAAACCCCGGTAAAAAGCCGCTTGCAACGCCCAGCCCGAAATTATTCAAGGCTCCAAGTAAGGCATTGCGATTTATTTCAAAAGATCCAAACTCAATATCAACAGAGAAATCAATTCCTGCGGATGCATCAAATGAAATCAACTCAAACTTACTTTTGTCAAAATCGTCATCATCCTTCAAGTTTTTATCCGTTTGCAATTTTATAGCTGTGGCTTGCGCGGCAGTATTCAGGTTGGCAATTTCTAATCCTTCCGCATTTAGACTGAAATCGAGTCCTTCTGATGTTAAATCTGCCTTGGCCTTAAACCAACCCATATCGGCAGTGGCAGTTGCAAAAAAGTCTGTCGTAGCTTTGTCAAATCCAAGCGACCAGACTGGATCTTCTCGGTAAGAATCAATATTATTAAGAGTCTGAAGAGTAAAAGCGAAGCTAGGATCTAAATATTGTCCAGGCACTTCAGGTATACTGACTGCTAAGTCGGCATGCAAATCGCCTCCTACCCAAACAGTTATCCAGTCATCTTTGCCATCGTTCAACACAGAATCAGGTGTAGCGTAAAACAAATCCGCCAAATCAATAAATATATCAGCCTTAGCTCCAACTGAAACATCTAAAAAGCGAGCAATCTGAGTTACAAGCGTTGTGGTTGTAGCATCAGCAAAAATCTGTGCAAGATCAACATCAAGGCCGAATGAAACGCCAAATACCGGCTTGCCGCCAAAAGCAGTGTAATAATCATCAAAAGCTTTGTCGGCAATAAAGTTATATTTATTTTCTATTTCATCAAGAAGAATATTACCTTCTTCCAATTCCACCGCAAGATCGCCCAGATCTGAATAGTCGCCTTTGTCTTTGGACTGTATAGTCGAACCTGTTTCATCAAGTAATGCCACTCGTAACTCAGGTTGCCCAAACGCGCTAAACCAACCATCAGTCTGCAATTTCTTATAATCAGCAACAGCTAATGTGATTCCATAAGTGTCTGCTTGCCCTGCCGCAACTGAAATATCTATAGATTTCAAATGATCATCGCCCCAACCCCAAAAGGATAAATCGTCTTCAAACACTTTCAGTTTTCCGTTAAGACCATTTGTCCCGCCATCAACAGTTATATTCAACTCAATTACAGAAGCAAAACCATCATTATCATTATCAATGGGAGTGACTGTTATATTTGTGATAGATGGATTAATAGTTGGATCCGTTTTAAAAGAAGACCATATCCCTGCGTCAAAATGATATTCATTCATCCCACCGTAATTATCAGTTGCGATAATTTTGATGTCATATGCCTGATTAGCAGAAAGCCCATTAAAAGTAACCTCATACAACTGAGTTGTTATAGCCTCATTAGTAACCCAACCATTTTTTTCTAAATTTGGACCATATTGAACTTCATAGGTTATATTATCACCATCATGGTCAGTCCATGCATCCCATGAAATAGTGGCACTGTTGTGTGTGACATTTGAAACTGAAATATCTTTGT
The DNA here is from genome assembly GCA_021647315.1 of Victivallaceae bacterium. Lineage (GTDB taxonomy): Bacteria > Verrucomicrobiota > Lentisphaeria > Victivallales > Victivallaceae > JAKIUY01. The sequence continues at coordinate 5,994 of JAKIUY010000049.1, read as the reverse complement.
TATTATAGCTTGGAGAATGGTTCTCTACATAAAACTGTTTTGAAATGCTATTGTTATTATAGTCGGATTCAATTACAGTTTTTGCCGTATTTAATACAACTGCTGCAATATGATTACCGCGTTTTAAATCAGAAATATCAATTCCGTTGAGAATTTCGTTATCTTCGTCTCTTGCATCTAACCAATTTTCAAATTTAATCCCTTTGTATTCGCCATCAATATAATATTCAACATTAAACTTACCTGCATTTTTTTCGCTGTTGTTTTTATGTGTTGATTCTATGGATATAGTATCCTGATTTTCTGGTATTGGATTTGGAGAGATTGTAATGTCGATTGTAATTAAATCAGATTTTAATGCTTCGAGGACTGTGAACTGTTCACTGTGCCAATTGTTTCCTTCGTTGTTGCCTTCATCATTTTCATTTGGATTATCAATTTCACACGTCAGCCAGTAAGTATCCGGGGCAAGGCTGACTTTCCAATTATCAGGATTAACTCCTTTTGTACCATTAAACGTTACTTCACTTATCCACTCTTCTTCTTGGGACGAGGCATCCAATCCGTTCCAGGTAGCGATTACTCCGCTGATCGAGTTATCTCCGCCATTTATAATTTCATGGGTTTTGGCTCCCTCTGAACTTCCCCACCACCATTTGTATTTTACATCTGATTTGGAGTCGACATCTCCTTCATTTTTAAATAAGGCATCTATAGTGACTTCATCCCCCTGGCGAATAGTGACCGATGAAAGGTTAGTTTCGCCGTTGATTTCTATATCTTTTGTGATGAGGTCAGCATACCCTTTAATTTCCAAAGCCCATGCATCAGAATAGGAACCTGTATTGCCAGCATTGTCAGTTGCTCTAACTTCCCATGTGTAGTTTCCATATGGGAGTGGAGTTGAAGGAGTCCATGATGTATTGGAGCCTTTGTAATAAACTTTATCATCTATACCACCCCAGCCATCTCCAATATGAAGTTCATAATAATCAATACCTGTAAAATCTGAAACAGAATTCCATCTGAACGTGGGTGTGATATCACTGGTTGTGGAACCGGGACTAATATGAACGGGTTTACCAGGATCTGATGTATCAACTTTAAACGATATGGAGTTATGAGTACCTTCATTGCCATATTCATCAACGGCATAAGCTTCAAAAATATTATTAGATCCATCACTCACATTTATAGTGATAGTTTCTCCTCCTGTCCATTCGGCTCTGTATTGCCAGCTTCCTTCATTATATCTATAATAATAACCTGTAACATCGCTCCCCCCTCTGTCGCCAGGGTGACTTAATACAAAACTCAAACTACTCGAATTATACCACCCATTATTACTATTTTGCGAGATTGATATATTAGGGGCATAGGGGCCTTCAGTATCTTCAACTGTAAAATAATCTTTAGTTGAATAACTTGAAGTATTACCTGCGACATCAATAGCTCTAACACTCCAGTCATAGTCTCCGAATGGCAATTCTGGCGTTGTAAAGCTAGTGCCAGAATAAACTTTATAAGTTTTGTCATCAATTCCTAAATAGCCATCCCCTAAGTCAACTTCGTAATAATAAATTCCAGATAAATCACTAACGGAATACCACTGGAGAGTTGGAGTTCTGTCTGAACCGTCAGGTTCATTTATGGGAGTTGGTATTGAAATAGATTTATCAACTTTAAATGATATATATTTTACATCTCCCAAATTATTGTTATTATCAACGGCTCTGACATATAATTTATGATTCCCTTCTGATATATTGTACAGAGCACATGAGGTTGACGTCGTGTATTTCAAATCTGGAGTAGAATCGTCTAGCTCATAATAATAACCTTTCACGCCACTGGTTATTCCAGATACTCCCCTGTCAGATGGAGCACTCCAATCAAAATCAATGTCATCATACTTCGTAACATTATCGTTGTTATTGTTTCCAGAATCATCATAGCTTTCTAAATCTAAGCTACCTACTGAATATGGACCTAAGTTGTCGTATGCAGCAGTTACAACCCAAATATGAGATTCCAGCCACCCGTCTCGGGAAATTGATGCTTCAATATTAGTTTTTCCAGAATTAAATGTCCATACAACTTCGGGATCAGAAGTTCTGGTTGTATCTGTTTCCTTCCATGCATTATTTACATACCAATCAGTAGAAACTGCTGTAGATGGCCACAATGCATATGGAGTATTGTCTACTTCAAATGAATATGTTCCAGTTGCAACTGTAATATAATGCAAATTTGATCTGCGGTTCCCTCCTTGGTATGTCACCATATAATCTTCCCAAGCAAAATCATTAATATCAGAAGAAGCTGTTGTGTTTCCATTATGTTGAAAACCCAGCAAATGCGCCGTTTCATGGGTAATTGTTTCAGTAATGGAGGTAGTTGAATTGATATTATCAGAAATAAGGGCATCTGTCCGGTGCTGGCATTTGTCCTATGACATCGAGTTAATTGTTTTTTCAATTGAACTCTCAATACCTACTTCTAAATTAAGTAATTCTGCAAGAATATAGTTGCTGTCTTTGTATTCGTCAATGATTTTCTCATATTCTTTTACTAAACGTACTGTTTTTCTCACAGAAAAAGCAATTTCTTCTGTATTCATCCCTTTTTGCCGACACAGAAGAATTTGTTTAAATGCCACGATATAACGCTCAATGGCTCGTATAGAGTGATAAGTTTCCCGACTTACCTGCTGTACGGTTTTCTGTTCAATGAAAAGTTTATTGATAATAATTTTCTTGTGTGTCAGGCTTGGTCCCATATCATGAATTGTTCCACGGCGGGGTAATACTGTCTGAGATTCGATTTCAATCTCTGCAATATATTTACTCACTGTTGGCGGTGAAATTTTAAGAATGATAGCTATTTCAGCATTTGTCATACAGCCATCCTGCTCAAATGCCTGACGACAAAGCCGGCCAGCCGCTTCTTTCTTTATATCACGCAGTTTTTTCCCCTCAGCCCGATCAATGACATCCTGTTGCTGAATAAGATCAAGTACAACATTGGTCAGTCGAGTGCTTTTCATGGATTTGCCGTAAGAACCTTTTTCATCTTTATGTACAGTAGGCCATGTAATCTGTCCAGGTCGCATATGGCTGGTTTCCGGGAAAAACTTTAACACCATATCATGAATACATTTAACCAGAACCTGTCGAGTTCTGAAACCACCGAGTTGCGGACATTCCTGTTCAAAAAATGCTCCCAATGCTCCGACAAAACTTTTATAAAGCTGCGGATTAAATGTCGCGTGGTTCGCTGATATATGCTGTTTCATTGTTTCACCTGCTTTGCGCTCATAGAGGTCTTCAACATAGGCGATTCTTTTTTTTCATCCTGGGCTTGATAGTGCAGTGCTCCGACAAGTTCAATTTCGCTCATCCTGCTCTTAAAAAAAGCTTTATGCTTAAACTCTTTGAATATATCAAGGAAAGTTCTTGCTGCACTAAGTGACATCCCAATGGTGCGGCTGATTTCAAATTCAGTAAAACCTTTGCGCTTCAAATATGCCACTCGCTTGAATTTTTCCAGGTAATTTTCTACTGCCTTGAGGCTGTGTTTGATATGCGTTGCTACTTCGCTTGGTTCCTTGCCCTCCAACCAGAGGCGAATAGCCAATGCCCGATGACTTACTCCCGGGCCAATATCTTTGATTGTTCCGCGAGTAGGAACAACTATATCTAGCTCACGAAGATCCTTGATGTCCCGGCGAACAGTCCTTATATCGCACATCAATATTTTTGCTAAATCCTCCTGCGTTAACAGCCCGCCGGCTTCACGAGTCTCTTCGGTGATCCGCAGAATTCGCCGCTGTCTTTTTTCAATACTGGCATCTTTTTCAGTCCGGGAAAGGTCCTGCTCATCATCATCCGCAAATAATGTCAGGGCAACAGTTATCATCTGACAGTCAACTATAGGTTTTCCGGCCGGTTCCGCAGCTGATACACAGGAATATTTCAATTGACCGTGTTTAGACTGCCTAAGTTCTGGATCGTTGAAATAGACCTCTTCTATGGTGTCAATTAATATCTGTGCTTCCCAGGGACTGATACCAGTCCCGTCAACAGCCAAATTTTTCATTTGCTGACTAAGTGTTTTAATTTTCAAGCGCTGCTCTTGCGCTTCACGACATTTGAGTGTATTTTGTCCCATGGCGTTTTTTCCTTTTGTTTGGTTTTTGTCGAAACTTTAATAAAGGTTTAAACGCCAGCTTTTCAAGGCCATTTAGGCCTGCCGGACAAGTGCCCTAATCGTAAAAAACAAAAGCTTCGTCGTTTTTGATTAGATTACCGGCATCGATTGTTTCGGCGAGGCCTTGGAAGTCGCCAGTCATAAGCGTCCATTCATCGGTAGTCGTAGTAGCTTGCCCGGTAGCTTGCCCGACATAAATCGTTGAATACTCTGCGTACTCTGCGTATTCTGTGGTAAAAAACACCCCGGTATCTGCAAAGGTTGCGTTCAGATCAGTTAATATCTTGATTTGTTCTGCTGCTGACAGTCCAGAATGAGCGACAGTTATATCATTGATATAGATGCCCAGTGCATCATTATCATAGGAGACATTCTCTGCCCCGTCAAAATCGATAAAGATTGTTTGAGTTCCGCTGTAATCAGCGTTCGGATCGACTAATTCAAGTCCCGGCAATTCAAGTTCACGCAATTCCATATTCCTCTCCTTTTTTTTAAAAAACTAAAATACTTTTTCACCACAGAGAGCACAGAGGACACAGAGGACACAGAGGTTTAAATAAGTTTATCTATTTGCTCTGCTTAATTCGCTTCTGCGGACTAAACAGAGCAAATAACTGAATATTCTTTTTTCTCTGTGCTCTCGGTGTCCTTTGTGGTAAAATATCTAACCATTCTAATATGGCATCAAAGCAGTATCACTTAAGTTGTTTATATATAATGTGTTGCAATTTCACTATTCAATAGAGCATTGAATTTTACCATTGCAAGGTAGTGTTTTAATAAAAAACTGATTTTTTTTGAATATATATAGAAGAATAGTACAAGAAGCTAGTATATTTAAGGGAATTATATGCTAAATTATTGTTTTACCTAATGTATAGAACTCCCTTCATGTAACTATGCAGAGAAATTGCAGAAAAAGAACAAAACCGGCTTTGCCGGAACTAAAACCGTAGCCTGCGACTTCTAGGCGCATGGGCAATAATCCCCTTTTAGGGATTATGGTTTTGCGCCTGGAAGTCGCAAACTACTAGTTGGAAATATAATTTCTATTAGAGTAAGTGTTTACAAATATGTAGACGTGTTGCCTAACTGCTTTATGATTGGAGCTTAAGTGGACACTATTGATCAAACGAGTCAATGCAGGTGTTTTTGCCTGTTCCTAATTGATGGGGCGGAGCGTGCCAAGATTGACCTATACCCATTATGGGTAGTTTTTAGATTAGTTTATCTGGCAAATTAAGCTCATATGTAAAGAATAGCAGTTTAGGATTTCAACCTAAACCAGCATAGCCGGAGGAACTAAGTAGTGGCAGTGTCTCGATGAGACCGGCATTCTCGGTGTACTAGCGACGCTGATAAAAGGTTACTTTAGTCGCTGATGCGACAGGTGCTCTCATCGAGAGCTACCACTACGAATACAATATCTTGCCCAAAAATGACAAGATATTATAAGTAAGCACCCAAATGTCATCGGTCACTCAAAATGTACCACCTTCGGTCACTTCAAAATGTACCACCCCTTTCGTGTTAATTTATCGTCTGTTTACAGGTTTTCAAACACTGTTTGCGTTTGATCTTTTTTATTGTTGCTTAAGCGATAGCTTTTCCCTTTAAAAGGAATGATCTGAGCATGCTGAAGCAATCTGTCGAGAATGGCTCCGGCAGTCGGCACATCCCCGATCAGTTTACCCCAGTCTTCAATAGGGCGATTGCTGGTCATCATTGTCGATCGTACCTCGTATCTTCTCATTATGACCTCAAACAGATACTCCCCGCTTTGCT
>JAKIUY010000186.1 GCA_021647315.1 Victivallaceae bacterium | reverse complement strand
AACTTAACGATGTATTTATCATTGTGGAGTCCTCCTTTTTTTGAGTTACCGTAATATACTTTACGGATAAGGTTGCTCCACTCTCTTTTTAATCTTTTTTAAAAATTGTTAGGACACATGTGACTTTGTCTATTAATTCATAACTGGAAGATAAAAATGAATATAAAATATTTGATTGTCTGGTTAGTGATGATATCAGTGTTTGTCGGGCAGGGGGTTGCCGGCAATGCTTTTATCAAGTCAATAAAATTTGATAATCTTGCTTTACCGCAGGTGGTAAAGCGCTTGCAACAGGATTATCAGGTTAATCTGGTATTACAGGCATCAAAAAAAGAGCTTGCTGAAACTCCTTTAATAGATCTGCAACTTGAACGAATTCCGCTTTATACTCTTATTTATTATATCTGTATGCTCAGTGATATGGCGTACGAGATAGACGGTGAACTTTTGCTGATCGGGCGCAGGCTTGAAAAGTCCATTCCATTACGGACAGAGCGTTTTAAACCTGATCCATTGGCTGGTATTCCGCCTGGAACCAGAATGACTATCGGTTCCACCTATTATATGCCGATTGCCTGGTCACCGGCTAAAACTGTTGTTACCGGGAATACCGTAACCTATATATCTCCGGTGCCAACCGAGTTTCTTGCGCAGAATACCGGAGTTTCCTTCGGACAGGACGATACTGCTGCTGATATGTTAAAAGTAAAGCCTGAAGTAAAAGTAAAAAGTGATAAGCCTGAATATCGGAAGCTGCGCTGGCGGCATCGGATAAACAATTTGACTATTACTAATCGGCTACGCCGGAAGGTTGTTGCATTAGAGTTGAACGATGTGTCATTAAAGGAGGCGATTGCGACAATTCGCCAACTGAGTACCACTGGTTCGGGTAAAAATAAAAAGAGTATCAATTTTATCATTATGCCGTTTCCCGAAATGGATAAAGTTAAAGTTTCATGTTATTTTAATAGTCTGAATTTGTTAAGTTCGCTGAAATATATCTGCAAGGCTGCCAAAGTTAAATATCAGATTGATAAACATGCAGTGATTATTTATCGAACAACTGCGAAAAAGAAAAAATGAAAGGAATATAAGAATGAAAATGTCGCTGAGACCCTTATTTATCATAAATTGTTATTTTTGGGTAAAAGATTATCTGCAAACCCGCTTCCGTAGCAACGTAGTTGCGAAGTTTGAAGCGGTATCTGCCTTCAGATGCCACCTGGTTAGATTAGTTGGTCTGCTCTTGCTTGGTTTATCCAGTTATGCGAATGCTTTTGATCTTACTACGCCGTTTAAATGGCAGGCGGAACTTAAAAACCAACAGGTTAGAGTTAAGGTCGCTATTCCTGCTGAACATTATCTCTATTTTAAGTCGACCAAAGTCAGTGCGGTAAATAGCCATGGAGTGGCATTGAAACTGCTTGAAGCTCCGCTAAAAGAGACTCATGACGATCCGTTTTCGGGTAAGGTGGATGTCTATCAAGGCGGTAAATCGACAAGTTGGCTCTTCAAGGTCGCTGGTGATGCTCCATATACGGTGAACGTGAGCAGCCAGGGGTGCCGCAATCAAACTGCAACTGAAAATGCGGTCTGCTTTATGCCTGAAGATCATACATTTAAACTCGGCAGTGATGTAGCTGATAATAGTACTATTGATAAAGGAGCAAAGCCTGATGTTGCCGGTAAACTTGATGAACTGTTCAGCAGGCTGGATCGTTTTGGTAAACGCCGTTCTGCCTCCGGTTATCTCGGAACAGATGATTTTATGGCTTTTATGAATGATAAAGGCGATAGTGAAGAGGAGTCTTTATTGTCCGGGAAAAGTATCTGGCTGGTTATTCTGCTGATTGTTTTAGGCGGATTGGGATTGAATCTTACTCCATGTGTCTTACCGATGATTCCGGTGAATTTGGCGATTATCGGTGCCGGGACTGGTGCTGCATCAAAAAAACGTGGTTTCTGGCTTGGCGGTGCGTATGGTATCGGTATCGCATTGGCTTATGGCACTTTGGGGCTTTCGGTCGTCCTGGCTGGAGCACAATTCGGTGCGCTAAATTCTACCGTTTGGTTTAACTTGACCATTGCCATTGTTTTTCTCGTAATGGCATTGGCGATGTTTGATATATTTAATGTTGATCTATCGCGTTATGGTGTTGGTGTCGGCCCTTCAGATAAACAACGAGGCAAGGTTTTTACCGCATTTGTTATGGGGATAATTGCTGCTCTATTAGCTGGAGCCTGTGTTGCACCGGTGGTCATCGCGGTATTGCTCTATTCAGCCAGAGTTTATGGTGAAGGCAACTGGCTTGGTCTCACCTTGCCGTTTCTGTTGGGAATCGGCATGGGATTACCGTGGCCGTTTGCTGGAGCAGGTATGGCAGTCATTCCCAAACCGGGCATGTGGATGGTGCGGATTAAACAATTTTTCGGAGTGGTGATTATTCTCGCTGCCGGGTATTATGGCTATATCGCATTTTCGTTGGTTAATTTTTCCAGTGGTAGCGCTGGGACAAGCAGTGGACAGATTGCAAAACTCCAAGCGGCAATTGTGGAAGCTGAAGCCCGTAATGTGCCAATTTTAATAGACTTCTGGGCTACATGGTGCAAGAATTGTTCAAAAATGGAAGCGACAACCTTTAAAGACAGTGGGATAAAAGACAAATTAAAAGGTTTTGTTTTTGTTAAATTCCAGGCAGAAAAGTTAAATGATGCCGATACAGCCGCAATAACCAATTACTTTAAGGTAAAAGGTTTGCCAACCTATATTATTCTGAAAAAATAGCTTATACTAAATCGCAGGCTTCAACTGGCATCCAATGAGGATCTTTGCCGTCCCATTTGACATTGCAGCCGATTGGATTGGTCAGAGGAACACTCACCGGTTTTCCGGCTAAATGTTCATCCAGAGCTCTTTCAAGGTCATTGACCGTTACTTGACTGGCATCACGAGGATTATCGACGCCACGGCCGGTATAAATCAGTTTCCGTTGTTTGTCAAAGACAAAGAAGTGCGGAGTGCGCAGTGCACCGTACTGTTTTGCAACAGCTTGTGTTTCATCATAGAGATAAAGCCAGGGGAATTTGTATTTAAGCATCCGGGCAATCATGTGCTCAAAATCATCATTTGGGTGGGTGTTTTTACTGTTTGAGTTGATGCAGACAAATTTAACTCCCTGCTCCGCAAATTTATCTGCGGTCTGCCGGGTTATTTCATCTGAACCGGTTACAAAAGGACAATGGTTGCAGGTAAAAGATATGACTAAAATCTCGGCTTTAGAAAAATCTGTTAACTGATAATCCATGCCATCGGTTGCAGGTAATTTGAATTCTGGGGCCTGTTCGCCTAATTGTAATGTAAAAGCCATACTGTTTCTCCTGGTTAGGTGCTGGTGAAAAATATTTTCGGAATGCCTGTTTCAAATATCGCCTGTATCTCAAATTTTTAAATATGGGTTAATATTTTTGCAATTGTGATCATGTAGATGAAGATTTATCGTAATTCAGAATTTCTACTTTATCAGCATAGAACCATGGGAACACATCTCTTCTGAGTTTTGCCATATAGGTTTTACACAACCTTTGCCAATGGCCGTGAATATGCCTTCGATAATAAATGTTTTACCTTTAATGATTTGTAGTGGATCGATAACGTTTAGCCGATTCTGGACTGCGACAAGCCGCCCGTTTTCAGTACGTATTTTAACATTACTACCATCAAGTTTTTCGACCGCGATGGTTTCGCTGTCTTCAAAAACCCATTCATACCCAGGATTGACATTGTCAGTGACGAGATAGGCTTTTGGTTCGCGTAGGTGCAGTTTTGATCCGAATTTTTTCCATTGTTCCCGATTAACGCCAAAGTTTTTTTTGATAAATGGGCATTCCATTTTCGGAAAATCGCTCATGGTTGCTGTATTACTCATTGCCAGCTCCTTTATTAATTAGTCCACCGTTTGAAAAGGGATCCTACCCATTAGTTTGCGATCTCCGAGCGCAAAAAACAGGCATATCTCAGCCTCAAACAGTAGATTGTCCAGTTATTTTCGCTGAACCGTAAACCCTTTTCGAGTAGAGGTTAGTTCATCCTAAGTTGTATAGAGTTACTGTAGTGGTATTAAAAAAAAACTCAAGTGAATTTTAATTAATACAAACAGTAAAGAATTAAACTTATTTTAACTAATTTAAACAATTAATACACCGAGCTGCAAAGCCGCAACCAAAAAAAAAATTAGTACGCTGCCCGAACGTAGAGACGGCTGCGAAGCAGAACAAAAGAAGAACACGAAGCTTTTCAAACTCGACTGGCGTCGAGTCTGAAAAGTTTTTTATTAATTTATCTGTTTGAATATTTGTAAACGCCTAGGGGGGTGTAGTTTATGATTTGTAGAGAGTTAATCGTTAAGTCATCAGAGGAATGAAATATGTCGAAGAGTTATATTTTGAATGAAGTTTATGGTGCAGCCAGGTTAAATTCGTGCCAATTTAAAAGTAAAAATAATCGAGCTGAAATCATTAAACAACCTCAATTCATCAATCACAAATCTAAAATTACCACTCATTGCGGAGCTCCCGTTGGGCAGATGCCGCATCGCCATGCCACTCAAGTTTTTCTAATAAATCATTGAAATTATATTTCTTATTGTCAATTTTGTTTTCCGTCTCAGCCATTAAGACGACTTTGACATGTTTAAATTTGAATTTTTCATATTGAGGAATTCTTATGCATTTATTTTCTACTTCAGTTTCAAATTCTATCGCATACATGAAGCTACCTCCATTGTTGTATAAGGGCTTAAATATAAATTTCACAATAATACTAACGTAGCAAGTTGTTTGCTGAATATCAATAGAACATATCACACCTGTCCTAACAATTATAAAAACTACCTGATTTAACAATTTTTTCCATTCAAGTCATTCAATTTTGTTCAATTTTGTTCAATTTCTCAAAAGTACCCCCCTGTTTTAAACTATGCTGTCC
>JAKIUY010000048.1 GCA_021647315.1 Victivallaceae bacterium | reverse complement strand
TATTTTTTCAGAAATGAGCACGAATCAACGATCGCATAGTAGTCATAAAAAAGTGAAAATTGCATAGTTTTTAATCCTTTTCAAGGGTGGTATGTTATTGACATTGAAAGAGTTATAATATATCACGTCTTGGAGGATTTTTCAAATAAAAAAGGAATATAAATCGTTAATAATTAAAGGGTTAAGCTATTTTGCAAGACCCACATTAATTATAATTTGGGAGGTGGAGTCAGGTGATTCGGGAGTGATGGTGATATCATCGACCGTAATTGTTACATCCGCAGGTTCCGGGACGGGGGAATATTCCCAATCACGCAAAGCGTTAAGAACAATAGCGGTTTTATAAACGCTGTTGGTGAAACTACTGTCAGGGAGCTGTTGAGTTTTCAGCCAGGCGATAGTATCGTTTAATGACAGCGGACGGGTAGTTCGCAGTAGTGCCGTTGCCGCTAGAGCAGTCTGGAAAACTTCACCATCTGTACCACCCCATGTTGTATTAGTGTTTTCTACGGTTTCGAGAAAGGTACTAGCCTTAATCATCGCAGCGGTTAAATTGGTTGGGGTATAATTTTTATCAATTTGATATTGCCGGACAGTCGCGATAATCATTGCAGTAAGGGCGATGTCGGAATAGGTGCTGTCGGTTGAGTCGTGCAGTTGCCGTTGCCATGAGCCGTCACTTTTCTGGGTGTTTATCAGGTAGTTCATTGCATTGGCAATGCTGGTACCATTTGGCTGTGCTGATTCGGTCAGAGCTCGCAGTGCCAGTACTGTAATTAATGGTGAACTTTGATATTTAAAAGCGACACCGAAGCCACCGTCTGGATTTTGGAATGATGACAGTTTACTGTAGAGTAGCGTTTTATCAGCAGATGAATGATTCAGGACGTATAGGCGGCGGGAAATTTGCAAACTGTTTTCTTCGCTGTTTAGTGCATTAATCCAATTCAGCGTTGGTGATAGAAAAATTCCCAGTTCCCCCTGATACCAGAGGGCGTAAAAAGCTTCAGCGGTATCGGTAAGCTGTCTATTGCCGGTTCCCCAGGAGCCATCTTCATTTTTCTGGTCACTCAGCCATTGTTTAGCGTCATTAGTTACCTGATCACCATAACTGTTAATGAAGAGAAAAACAGCGAAGAGAAAAACGGTAATACCGCAGTATCGTTTTATTATTGCAATCATAGTAATACTCCTTGTTTATTATCTATTTCAGGTACAGTTATCCCATGATTTAATGGTTGGCAGTGCCTATTTATTTCACTATTTGAATTTAAAACTTTACGGTTGATGTTCAAACCGTCCCTATATATAAACTGCTGATACAAATCAGCCTTTACGCAATTCTTCAATAAAATAATAATGATAATATTCAAGAGGAGTTTTTAGCAGAAATCCCATTTCCTCTTAATATAAGAGTCTTTACTTTAACACGAAAAGTACTTTATACAAATGAATAATAATTTTTTTTTGGGAGCCAGTTTGGGACACTCGAGCAAAACGACAGATGAAGTAAACAACCACGCCCAAAGGACAGCCGACTTCGTCGGAACGTTGAACATCGAACGTCGAACATCGAATGAAAGGAAAATACCTACTCGCGCGTAGCGACTGATGAAGCGTAGCACAATAATTTTTTAGGTTGAATATAACCGACTGCGCCGGAATCCAGTAGTGCTGAGCCGGCATTTGGAGCAGCGGCACACTAATAAAACGTTATCTAGTCGCTGATGCGCCAGAGGTGCTCTCATCGAGAACTACTCCTACTAGCGTGCCATAAAAATACAATTTCTATTAGATTAAAAAGACTCTCTAAAAGGGAGAAAAAGCAATCATGGAAATTTATATTTATTAATCCTGTAGGGATTTTTCACCTTAGACCACCACAGCGTGGTGGGTAATTATTTAAATAAAAGTGTATCCTGAAGGGATACTTCAACATTAATAACACCAATATTTTGAAGTTTGCCTACAGCAAACGATTTACTTTGACATTGAAACCACCACGATGTGGTGGTCTAAGCTGCCATTATCCCTACGGGATGGTATCCATACATAGACTGGACAAAATATGTAAAACTAAAGCAATGCATCATTTTTCATGCAAAGCTTATTATATTGTTCCCCCCAAAGGACGGGATATTTTTGAGTGATAGTGAAGTTGATAAGTGGTACCCGAGAGAGGGATTGAACCTCCGACCTAAAGTTTAGGAAACTTCCGCTCTATCCACTGAGCTACCCGGGCCTGGAAACAGTCGTTAAAAATAGTCTTATTTCAGAATAAATCAAGTTAAGTTACGGTGAGAGGAGCTAAAATATACATTGTTTTGATTTTTATAATTACTCCTGTTGCAAAAAAGTGAAGACTGGGTAAAGTATAGACGTAGCAACTATGCTCCACGATTCAGAGGGCAAATGAGCTAAGCTGATTGAATAATAATTGGTCTGGCTTTGCTGGTTTTGTAAATAATAAAATAGACTTAATAACAGGAATGGAAATATGTATTTTACCGGATTTGCAGATGAGGCGGGCAAGGATTTTGACTTGCAGTTGAAAGCGACAAAAGAACTGGGCTGGGAGAATATTGAAACCCGGGCTTTGCTGAGTGGTAATCTGGCCAGTATCAGCGATGAAGAGTTCGAACAGGTCTGCGAAAAACTTGATGCCAATGGCATTAAATTCAACTGTTTCGGCAGCGGAATTGCCAACTGGTCGCAGAATATTACCGACTCGCCTGAACCGAGCTATGAAGAGTTACGCAAAGCCATTCCACGCATGGAAAAACTTGGGATTAAAATGGTTAGAATGATGAGTTTTGCGGTTCCTGAAGAGTTGCGTCCGCAGAGCATGGACTATTTCGATGAGGTTGTTAAACGGGTTCAGGTACTGACCAAGATGGCTGAACATGCCGGGATTCTGCTGGTGCATGAAAACTGCACAAACTGGGGTGGACTGTCTTATGAGCACACATTGAAACTGCTGGACAAGGTGAATTCACCTAATTTTAAACTGGTTTTTGACACCGGTAATCCGGTATTACACAAGGATTACCGTGGGGATGCACCGTATTCATATCAGAATGCCTGGGAATTTTATAGCAATGTCAAAGAACATATTGTCTATATTCACATTAAAGACGGTATCATTGACGCTGATGATAAAATGGTTTATTCATTCCCCGGGGAAGGTGCTGGCTACGTCCGTAAGATATTGACTGATGCGTTCAAAAACGGTTATGACGGCGGTATCTCCATTGAACCGCACATGGCGTTTGTTTTTCATGATTCAAGCCAGAATAAAGACCAGGCAGATGAACTTGCCTATCAGAATTATGTTGAATATGGCCATAAAATGATGATTCTGGTTGATAGTATCAAAGCTGAATAGGATTGTTTATCATATTAGCCGTAGTCTTAAAAGCGGTGAATAATCACCGCACTCCAAAGAGATTTTCTGTCGTGTTTTGTTATTTTTTTGTGAGTTCTTAGGACAAAACTGAACTATGCGGCTTTGCTTATTTCTTTACTTTCGTCGATCATCGAATAGAGAATTTTGCAGATATTACCGGTACGGGTCAAAATCTGTTCCGCCTCGGCAACAGATGCCGGTTTCCCACTATATTCATGCTTAGTGAAAGTATAAAATATTCTGACCGTATCGATACATAGCTTTGAATGAACATTATTCAATGATTTGCCGTAAGCGAGCAATTCATCATTATCGCGGCGCGGCAACCCGGCCAGGATCAGCAGTTGCCGGGTCAGCAGATAACATAGTTCTATAGTTTTGCTAGGATTATTCTGCGTACTGCTATCGGCATCACGATAATAATTGCGGCATTTTTTCAGTATCAAGCGCCGGTTGACAAGGCGGCGCAATATCGCGATTTCGATTGATATGGCGATGATAATTGCAATCACAGCCAGAAATACCAGCAGATTGTTGACAATGATTTCTGCGGTACGGCGCAATGCTTCAGTAAGGTCTGTTGCTATCAGAGCCAACTGTTCTTTTATCTGTTTATACCATAACGAGATCTTATTCATACCTTCTCCAGCCATTTCAGGAAACATGCGATTCATAAATTCATTTAATTTATTTTCAAGCATTTCCGGGGTCATGCTGATATCCATCAGCGCCTGTTCCGCCATGGTATACTTAGCCATCTCTCCGCCGGGCGTAAGCTGGGCAAGATAACTTTTTTTGACATACTGCAAAGTTTGTTCAGTTAATTCCGGCGGCATAATGCGCCATTTATCACCGAATGGGTCACGGAAATTGCCAAAGCCGAACGGGGTAGTTCTGGAGATAATGGTACCGGGCGGACTGGCATCAAAAGTAAGCCAGCCCATATTCGGGATATATATCTGTGCCCAGGCATGAGCATGATATGCATGTACTTCAAAGAAGCCGCTGAGAATGTTATAGTTCCCCGGGGAAAATCCGGTAGCAATTCTGGCCGGCAGCCCGTTAAGTCTGGCTAAGACCGCGAGTGCTGAAGCAAAATATTCGCAGTGTCCTTCCCGGAGGTCAAAGATAAAATAATCGACGGCTTCGCGTTGTTTCGGCACCCGTTTTGAAAACTGTTTGTATTTAAAATTATTCCGCAGGTAATCTCTGAGAATCACCGCTTTCTGCATGGGTTCATGCTTATTGTAGGTCAACCGCTTAGCCAAAGCCAGCAGCCGTTTGCTGATTTTTTTCCGCGGCAGTTGCAGATAAAAACTTTTTTTGACTTTTTCTTCCCAATGGGTATCTTTGGTATTCTGTTTCAATGTCGGTAGGTAGAGTTTTGATGCTACGTTATAGGTAAACGGCAGCGCGGGGTAACGTTTTTCGCTCAATTCAGCATTATAGAAAGTTGATTTAATGTTTACCTCCTTTCTGCCGCGTTTGGTGGTATTGAAATAGGTGGGACGATAAGCGGAAAAAAGTTTAGGTGAAATCCATTTTTCGGTAATAAAATACTGTTCGGCAAGGTTACTGATACTGCCTTTTTGGTCAAGATTATAGTTGATAGTGCGACATCTTTTCAAATACTTTGAACGGGTCCACAATTGCCCGTTATAGCGATCATAAAGCTGACCGACCCAGTAGAGCTTTACCGGTGATTTAACTCTGAATATCCGCTCTTTACCCGGGGGACCGCCACCATTCCCGTCACTACTCATATAGGTCCCTTTTTTCAGGGAGACTCTTGCCCCTTTTTTCCCCAGCGCAGTCGGCTTCTTCCCACTATTGATCAGCCGGCCTTTTTTACCGCGTTTAACTTTTCTGAACGAAAACCATTTTTCAAATTCCGGCGGCACCATAGATTCATTACTGTTATAAAATGATACTTCAAAGATTCCCCGCCGGGCACCGTCGCGAGTTGGCAGCAATGAAAAAACACCCCAGAAAACAATTCCGGCAATAATTATATGAATGATAATCATTGGCATCGCAGCCAAAAATGAGCGACGCGGATTTTTCAAAACAGCCGCCTGTCCGGCGAATGATTTAATTCTGGATGCGTAGAGCAGAAGACCTCCGAGCAAAAGTGCAAGCAGCAACGTTATCATGAATATTGCCCGTGGCAACAAAGCACCATAAAGGAGCAGGAATATACCAATCATCAGCAGGTAATCATAATCAGCACTGCGCTGAGCAAAGAGCAGGCAGAGACCGATAATGCAACATGATTCAATAACGGCTTTATCAATGGGGACATGCTGCTGTTTACGGAACAGAAACCATGCTCCGGACAGTGCAACAATCAACATTTGTAGGTAAAATCGTTTTTCAGAGCCGAATTTTTTATATGGGATCAAAGCCATAGCACCGGCAGGAAACAGCATGATAATCAGACAAACGGACAGTAACGGCTGACCGTGCTGCCATAATGCGGCAATCATTGATACCCCGAAGAAAGCTACGTATCCCCAATGCATGGGCAATCTTTCAGGATATTTCCTGAGATTGGAAAAATCGACTATTTTTTCATTTTTTTTGATGTGTGCTTTACTCATTTCTCAATATTACCGCGATATCTGACTGAAAAGTACAGATTTCCGGCATTACTCCATGTTTACTTTCAATATTGACTGCTCCGCGGCGAATGCGTCGCGGTTTTTCCGGATCAATAATTGGAAAACATTGCGGCGGGGCATATATCCACCTGACATCAATATTCTGTTCAAGCAGCAGTTCAAAAATCGGTTGCAGCGGTTTCGGGTTTGACATTGACAGGCAATAGAAAATAGAATTGGAGTGGATATAATCAATGCACTCACTTAATTGCTGTTCCAGAGAAATCTGCCCCGGTTGAATCAATGCCAGAGCATTAATTATCGGTGCTTTGATATTTGAACTGTACCCGGTCAGCCGGATCATCTGATCATTATCAGCTGCAAAAAATTGGTAACGACAATACATCTCCGCCATATATTCTGTAATCGAGGCCACAGTTTCAATCAGAAATTCAAAATTATTATCACCCGGATCAAATCCGACATTGAGCTGTTCAGTATCCAGCAACACAATCACCTGGTCAATGGCATTAGCTTCAAATTCTTTAACCATCAATTGCCGTTTAGAGGCTGTTGCTTTCCAGTCAATCAGCCGGTATTCATCCGACTTGCGATATTCCCGCACCCCGAAGAAGTCCTGCCCTTGTCCTGAACGCCCCAGGGCCCGGCCATCGATATCAGCAATAGCATGATGTTTGAGACGTAACGGCAGCCAGGCATTATTGACCGGCTTCGGGAATATCATTAATTCAGTCGGCAGGTTGAAGTTACGTTTACGGTAAAACAGGCCGGCGGGATCACCGCTGATAAGTGACAGCCGATTTAATTGAAAATAACCGCGTCGCGTTGGTTTGACCTGCCGTTCGAGAGTAAATGCCTCCCCGGACGCTAACGGGGGCAGTACACTGTTAAATTTACCGGCTTCAGCAAATGGACAACGTTCACTGACCACCATTGCCTGTTGGCTCCAGAAACTGTGATTAATAATCAGCAATGGCAGTAACAGTTCATCGTGTCTAATACCATCACGGTGATTTAATCGTCTGACTTCAAGTTTAGAAAGTGAAAAAACCGTCATACAGAAACTTGCGACGACAATTCCAATCAGACAGGCAGCTGTCAATGCGGTTCCCAAGCTGACATTGACCAGCGCGATTCCCAGACTCGAAAGCGCTGCTGTCAGCATAATTGAACCACGATAAGTTGGCAGAACTATTGACATAACCCCTTATCCTCGTTTTTCATCGGGATAGACTCGATTATAGAATCAATAACATTGTCAACACTGTTCCATTCACCTTGATGACGTAATTTAAGATTAATCCGGTGAGCCAAAACCAATTTCACCATCGCTCTGACATCTTTAGGAATTACATAATCACGCCCTCGGTAAGCAGCCAGACTCTGAGATATCCGCATCAGTGCCAGCGAAGCCCGTGGACTGCACCCTGAAGTAAGTGCCGGATGTCTTCTGGTCGCATCAGCAATAGCAACAATATACTCTTTAACTGCATCTGAAACGGTAACACTTCTGACCAGAGCATTGCATCTAACCACATCCATGGCTTTTATGACATAAGATATCTGATTAAGCGGCAGGGTAACGGCCTGGGTTGTCAGAATATCCTTCTCCGCTTTTTCATCGGGATAACCAATTGAAATTCGCATCATAAAACGGTCAAGCTGAGGTTCAGGCAGCGGATAGGTGCCGTGATAATCATCAGGATTCTGGGTTGCCATAACAAAAAATGGTTTTGGCAGGACATGCGGATGCCCATCAATTGTGACCACTGACTCTGACATACATTCGAGCAGGCTCGACTGGGTTCGCGGGGGAGTACGGTTGATTTCATCTGCCAAAATTACATTACCGAAAATTGGTCCGGGCATGAACTCAAACCCACGGGTTTGTTCGTTATAAATATTCATACCGGTAATATCCGATGGTAACATATCGGGGGTGAACTGAATACGTTTATAGTTGGCCTGAATAGATTTTGCCAGCACTTGGGCCAGCAGGCTTTTGCCAACGCCCGGAACATCTTCAATCAGCAGGTGTCCGTCAGCGAACAGGCAAATCAGAATATTACGGATAATCTCCGGTTTACCTTTAAACACTTTGCCGATATTCTGTTCAAGTTTTTTTATCACATCTTTAATGAATTCAAAAGAGAGCTCTTTGCTGAATCTTCTGGTCTGCGTATCATCAATAGTGCCAAGATTATTCGGGTCGTTAAACACCAGCATGCATGAGCCGATCTGAATAATATCCATGTGTTTAATTTCCTGACGGGTGGAGACGGGATCGGAATTGAGGAAAGTTCCATTGACACTATTTAGATCTTCAAGCCAGAATTTATCTCCATCACGGAACACCTTGGCATGTTTCCGTGACGCTTCGCCGCGATCAACGACAATATCGCTGTCACTGTCGCGACCGATGATAACTTCATCGCCAGTCATCGAAAAAGTCCAGGTGTTACCGTAACACTCCTGCACAGAAAAAGTCGGTATATCTTTTATTTCCACACTTGTTTTCGATATTTTTTTTAAGCTCATAATCTCATCCCTCCTATTTTAAAAATTTAATTCCCCAATTCATCAAAAACCGCCATTCATACACAAGTGCATCCTTTTAGCTAGTTTACTGTGCCTGTTTAAGTTCAACTGCATAGCTTTTTTATATCTTTTAGATCGCAAAACGTTATCAGCTATACTAGAGAAAATATCTCAAAAGTTGATTCTGGCAAATCAATCCATGGAAAAATCAAAAAAAAAGCTCCGCGACATCCGAATTGGACATAGCGAAACTTTACTCTGCATATTCACAACAGTGCAACGCACTGCTGAAACATCCAGCTTTGTTTTGCAAACGTTTAAAGTATAATTACTTCACGTTGAAAAAACTGTCGATATCCAGTTCTGAATATGCTTCCAGTGAAATAAGCGTTTTTGTGTGTAGGATGCCTTTGATCTCATGAGGCATCTGGTTAGCGACGATTTCAGCCAGCTGGCTGTTGTCTTTAACCCGAACCATAACCACTAAATCATACTCACCGGCGACCGCGTAAACTTCTGTAACGCCTTCAAGATCCATAATGTTCTTGATGACTTTTTTCAGCAGCGGGCGTTCAACATTTACCAATACAATTCCTGTAACCATTGTATTCCTTTCATTTTGTAAAGCATTTTTTAAATGCTTTGAATTAATAATTAAACCATCTAATTATAAAGTAATTTTATCGACCCATTATTACAAGCGATTTGATGATTATTTTTTCATTATTTCTTCTTAGCACTTAGGTGTGGTACCGTGACCAGTAGAAAGACAAAAATAAGTCTTTCACAAAGTTCGAGCACGGCGACTACAACCGTCTTGTTCACATTAAATACATTTTTATTTGGTCTGGATTCTGACGAAGGTCAATGGCGCACAGTGGCTAAGCTTTTTTAGTTTTTATTCTTTGAACAATAAGAAGTTATTGGATTGCGGCGGTAATTGCGGCGATAATTTCTTCGACCTCGGCCATGCGCCCGACACCACTGGTTCCGCAGGCAACATTCCCTTCACCGGGACCGACAAAGAGCGTTCCGCGCTTTTTAAGTAGTTCAACATTATCCTGAACCGCTGAATTCTGCCACATAACTGGATTCATTGCCGGGGCTAAAATTACCGGACCGGGATGCGAGAGTGCATAAGTGGTCAATGCGTCATCAGCGATACCATGCGCATATTTACCGATAAAATTGGCAGTGCATGGTGCAACGACCAGCAATGCGGCACGTTCAGCCAAGGCAATATGTCCCGGCTGCCATTCGGACAGATTCCAGAGGCTGCTGATTACCGGATTGCGTGACAGGGTGAAAAAAGTCTGTTCACCGACCAATTTTCCTGCAGATTCAGTCATCAGAACATTGACATCAAAACCATCTCTGGTTAAACGACTACACAAATCCGCCGCTTTATAGGCGGCGATAGAGCCGGTGACCCCTAAAACAATAGTTGTGTTGTTATTCATATTAGTTCGCCGCCCGACACGTGATCTCAAACGTGAAAGGTCGACTCCTTTATTATTCTAAATTGACGCTACGCTCTGGCGTTCCGCCTTCGTCTCAATTCTAAATTTCCCTATACCGTCCGGTCCGGCAGTGGGCTGCATAAATAATATGTTTCATGCGTTCAACTGCAGCTTCAAGGGTATCATTTACTATAATATAATCATATTCGCGCCAAAAACTAAGTTCATGTTCAGATTTAGCCAATCTTCGCTGAATAACCGCTTCGTCTTCGGTATTGCGTCCTCGGAGCCGACTTTCCAATTCATTCCGATCCGGTGGAATGATAAAGATAAATTCACAGCAGCGTTTCAGCAATTCATCACTGCCCGTATGCTCTTTAATCTGCATGGCACCCTGAATATCGATATCCAGAAAGACATCCTCCCCCTGGCTGATGTATTTCAATACTTCACTGTGGAGGGTACCATAATAATTGCCGAAAACATCAGCGTGTTCAATAAATTCTCCGGCGGCAATCTTCTGTTCAAAAACTGTCTTGTTGATAAAGTAGTAATGTTCGCCATCAATTTCTCCGGGGCGGGGATCACGGGTCGTGCATGAAACGGAAAAATGCAGTTTGGGAAATTGCTCTCTGACCGCAGCGCATACCGTACTTTTACCAACTCCGCTCGGACCGGAGACAATTAATACTGTTCCATATCGGGACAACTGTCTATTTTCAGTCATTTTATCTTATTTCCTAATCAGGTGGCACCTGAATGCAGATGCCGCTCTAAACTCCGCTCCTGCGTCGCTACGGAAGCGGAAGTAAAATCTCAACTGTTACTTCGTTTTTCGTTACACTCAAGTATCCGAACAATACAAGATATTCTAAATAAGGAGCTAAGCTTTACAGATATTAGCTCCGGGTGCCATGGCATTTCTGGTGTCGATCACTAATTTTGCGTTTGCTCCGATAAAGTCATAATCGACATTGTCATGTGCTGTAGAAATCAATATCAGGTCATATTCAGCGATCTTGTCCAGTGGGACGCTGGCTATACCTTCATATTTAGGATATTCACGCATATGCGGGGCAAATGGACAGAATGGATCATGGAAACTCACCTGGGCACCTTTCTCTTCAAACAGCTCCCACAGTTTAAATGAAGGACTCTCACGTGGGTCATCAACATTTTTCTTGTAGGCAAGCCCAACTATCATAATTTTACTGCCATGCATGGTAACACCATGCTGATTCATAAATTCCATAGTTTTCTGAGCAACATGATAAGGCATCAAGGTATTTATTTCGCCAGCAAGCTCAATAAATCTGGTTGCGACATCATATTCGCGCGCTTTCCAGGTCAAGTAAAACGGATCAATAGGAATACAGTGACCGCCAAGTCCGGGACCCGGATAAAAAGGCATATAGCCGAAGGGCTTGGTTTTGGCCGCATTGACCACTTCCCAGATATCAATGCCCATCTTTTCAAATACAACTTTGAGTTCATTGACCAGAGCGATATTGACACAACGGAAAATATTTTCCATCAGTTTGGTCGCCTCGGCAACCGCCGCGGAAGAGACCGGAACTGTTTCACAAATAATTTTATCATAAAGTGCCAGTGCAACTTTCAGACTGTTTGAATCATAGCCGCCGACAACTTTAGGAATGGTGGCGGTTGAAAATTTACCGTTATTAGGGTCTTCACGTTCAGGAGAATAGGCTAGAAAAAAATCTTTACCCGCTTCCAGTTTATTGCAACTGGTCAAAACAGGCAACAGCACCTCTTCAGTCGTACCGGGATAGGTAGTTGATTCCAAACAATAAAGCTGCCCTGCTCTGGCATAGGAAGCAAGTTTTTCCGCAGTTGAGATAATATAACTCATATCCGGTTCACGGTGATGGGTCAAAGGCGTTGGGACGCAGATAATAATTGCGTCACATTCACTGCTCCGGGCAAAATCTGATGTGGCATCAAACTTGCCGGACTCGTTCATCGCAACAATTTTTTCCGGTGCAATATGTTTGATATATGATTGGGAATCGAGCAGTTTACTGATCTTATTGTCATCAATATCCAAACCAAGAACACTGAATCCGACCTTATTGAATTCCAAGGCCAGTGGCAAACCAACATAACCAAGACCGACAACCCCTATTTTTGCCTCAGTAGCTTCAATTTTATTAATTAAGTTCTCCATCTTTCTCCAGTAGTTTATCAAATATAGTTCCAGCGCACTCTTTTTCCCATCCAGCAAAATTCCACGCTAACGGAAATTGCTTGCATTGTCGTGGTTTTACGGCTTCAATTGCGCATGAAGGCGGGAGCGTATCACGCAAGAACAGACAGGTTCCATCCTGACATTCAATCAGCGACAGATTACGGCGGTCACGGGTTAAAACTGTATATCTGTCCGTAAAATCATGAACAGTAATTCCCAGGAATTCGGCGATTGCTTCAGCCTCAAAAGAAAAAAGCCGGACATAGCCCGGCCATTTACAGCAATTTCCGCAACGCCGGCAGTTAAAGCTGACATTACTCATATTGCAACTTACTCAAAATCTTCAAATGTCAGATCATCACCTTTGATATCGAAAAACAGGATTCCTGCAATCAGATCGGCGATTTCAACCGGATGAATAAGGAAAGTTCCTTCAATCCCCAGTCCGAGAGTTCCACCGATAGCCCAATAATCTTTGGCACCTGTATAAAAATTATATATTTCCTGTGAAGGGCGCGGGAAACCTTTGTAATCTTCCCAATATTCCTGAACCCAGCGACTGGTTTCAGAACGTTCCATATCTTCGCCCATAATACAGGTAAAACCGGCATTCCAGCCATTTTCGTAACAACCGCCATACTGACGATTGTAAGCTTTTACTGCTTTCACTGTCGCACCGACACCAGCTCCGAACTGGAATGCTTCAGTAAACTGTAATTCTGCTCTGGCAACTGGGCCAGCCCCGAGTTCCAAAGTGAAGATATCGACTACATCAATAATACGATTGGGAATGTAGAGGAAAATCTTATCGACAACTCCTTCAGCTCTGGAGAACACACTGGAAAATAATAACATAGTAAAAACTGTTACTAGAAGAATTTTTTTCATAACTGACCTCATCTATTTAGGTTCGGATTTTTAGACTACCAAAAAACAAAAATATTCCCCGCAAATCACGAGAATGGTATTAATTTAGCTGAAAATTTACTTTATGCAAATAAAAATTGCTTAAAATGGTGATTTTATCTGAAACCACCACGTCGGGCTTTTTTGGTTTTCATTTTAGCCTCTTCCAAATAAAGCGCATACCATTCATCGCCAAGCCCCGCATTAGAGAATTTTTTGACATTGCCGTTAACCAACGCTTCCCAGTTTTGGTTGATAACTTCATTATCACATTTGCTTCTCGCTTCCACCAACAACTTTACCGCATCTTCAGTTTTTCCCTGCTTGACCAAGACCCATGAAGCCAGAGCGTAAAGAGAAACCGCAGCATCGCCCTTGAAGCGTTTCAGCTTTTTAAGGGATTTTTCCAGTTCAGGATCTTTATTAACAAACTGCCTGGCTATTTTCATTGACAGTGCCCGCGGATCAGAAAAAACCATACAGTGCGGCAACAGTAAATCGACCTGCACATAATCTTTCATCTGGTAATAAAACATCATCCGCATAGTGGAAATCTGTTTCTTCAGCATGAGATTCCAGCTGAACAGCGGTTCTGCCGCTTTAGTCAGCTTAACGGCCTCGCCAAGTGCTTTGTTCTGCTCTTTCTCCAACATCTGCTGCATTGATTTGACGCCACCCTGAGGCTTCATCTGCAACTGCTGCATCCGGCGGTTAAGTTTATTGCTCGCCGTCTGCATAAGTTCCTGAATCGATTTGTTAATCTTTTTCACTTTGGCAAAAACAATCAGACCGATTAAAATATAGATAACACCGAAAGCGAGAAATCCGGCAGTGACACCCCATCCCACTCCAGCCTCACGATAAATCAGGACGCCACTGGTCACTCCGACAATAATTGCTGAAATAATTGCTAACATAATATGCCTCTTTTATAGATTATTTACGCTTCTTACGGCGTTGCTTCTGTTTCTGTTTCTTCTTCTGCTTTTCAGCCTTACGCCGCTGGGCAATGGCCTTCCGGTCAACTTCCATATAACCACCGCTGTTCGGGAAAGTACCATTCTGCATATCATCAACCCTGCCGCCACCGAGCAGACGTTTCATGATGCCACCTTTGCGCATCATTTTCTGCATCATCTTAAACTGTTTGATCAAACTTGACACCGCTTCGATAGGACGTCCGCAACCCTTGGAAATTCGCCGGCGGCGCGGCATACTGATGAGATCGGGATTAGCCCGCTCTGCCTTGGTCATGGAATCAATAATCGCTTCCATGTGAATCAACTGTTTCGGATCAATATCACCAGCGGCTTTCGCCATCTGTTTACCACCCGGCAGCATTTTCAGAATACCTTCAGTGCCGCCAAGTTTTGCCATCTGTCGCAATTGATCACGGAAATCACTGAAGTCAAACTGATTTTTACGCAGTTTTTCCTCAAGCCTTTTCGCCTCTTTCTCATCAATATCTTCCGCAGCTTTTTCCACCAGTGAAACCACGTCACCCATTCCGAGAATCCTTGAGGTCATCCGGTCAGGATAAAATATTTCCATATCCGAAGTTTTTTCACCGACTCCGACAAATTTAATCGGGCAACCGGTAACTTTACGCATCGACAACGCGGCTCCGCCACGGGCATCACCGTCAAGTTTAGTTAAGACCAAACCGGTCAGACCGAGTGCTTTGTGAAAATGTTCCGCTACAGAAACCGCCTCCTGCCCCAACGCAGCATCCGCCACCAGCAGAATTTCATTGGCACGGCTGGCCTGATTAATCTGAATCAGTTCACGAATCATCGTATCATCAATCTGCAACCGACCGGCAGTATCAATAATCACCGTATCTATTTTTTCCAGTTTCGCATGCTCAATCGCCTGCCGTGACAGCACAGCAACATCAGTTGCGTGACGATCAACAAAGACCGGAACATCTATTTCATTACCGAGAAACTCCAGCTGATCGATAGCGGCCGGCCGGTAAATATCACCTGCAACCAGCAACACACTACGCCGCGTTTTTTTCAGGTTGACCGCAAGTTTGGCGGCACTGGTAGTCTTACCACTGCCATGCAACCCGACCATCATGATAACTGATGGTTTTGAGCTCAAATCCAGTGGAGAATCAGATTCTCCCATCAACTCAACCATGCGGTCATGAACGATTTTAATAACCTGCTGTCCCGGGGAGACACTACGCAATACTTCTGTGCCCAGACAGTCTTCTTTAACCTGAGCAATAAATTCTTTAACAATGCCGAGATTAACATCCGCCTCCAACAAGGCCAATCTTATTTCACGCATTGCATCGGCAATATTTGCTTCTGTCAGTCTCGCCTGTCCGCTAATCTTTTTAAAGACATCCTGGAGTTTGTCACTTAAGTTGTCAAACATAACTATTTTAACCTTTTCTATTACGGTGTCGGTAAAATTACCGAACCTGTTTATCTGGCAAAAAACTATATAAAAACCGGAAACCGGCACTTGTCTATTTGCTTTGTCATATAATGCGATTAATTTATCTGTCGCATGCGAATGCGAAAATAAACCGAAACATGCAATATATTCAAAATAGGCTGATATTCAAGCAGTTTAGAGAAATAGAAACATAAAAAAGGAATAAAAAAATGCGCAGTGAAATAATAACCAGCGGTCCGGAAAGAGCTCCACATCGTTCCCTGATGCGGGCAACCGGGATTAAATCTGAAGATTTCGGCAAACCTTTTATCGGAGTTTGCAACTCTTATACTAACATCGTTCCCGGTCATTGTCACCTTCAGGAAGTAGGTAAATTGATCTGCGAAGCAATCCGTCAGGCAGGTGGAATCCCATGGGAATTTAATACTATGGCAATCTGCGATGGTATTGCCATGGGACATGCGGGGATGAAATATTCTCTACCCAGCCGTGAACTAATTGCCGATACCGTTGAATCAATGGGCCGGGCTCATCCGTTTGACGCGATGATCTGCATCCCGAACTGCGATAAAATTGTCCCCGGCATGCTGATGGCAACGATGCGCCTCAATATCCCAACAATTTTCGCTTCAGGCGGTCCGATGGCGGCAGGCAAAAAAGATAACGGTGAAGCTTCGGATCTGATTAGCGTTTTTGAGGGTATAGGTGAACTTAAAGTCGGAAAAATGGATGAAGCTACACTCGGTAAACTGGAATGTTCATCATGTCCGGGTGCCGGATCATGTTCCGGTATGTTTACCGCTAACAGCATGAACTGCCTGACTGAAGCACTTGGCCTCGGACTGCCGGGCAACGGCTCTATTTTGGCAATTTCAAAAGAACGCGAAGATCTATGGGAAACCGCCGCCAAGCGGGTCGTTGAAATGGCTAAAGCTGAAGGTCCGCTACCGCGTGACGTGGCAACTGAAGCGGCATTCCATAACGCCCTGGTTCTGGATATGGCATGGGGCGGCAGTACCAAAACGGTTCTGCACACGCTGGCGATTGCCCATGAAGCCGGAGTAAAACTGGATCTGAATAAACTTGATCAAATCAGCCGCCAGACACCGAATATCTGCAAAGTTTCACCGTCAAGCAAATTCCACATGGAAGATGTTCAGAATGCTGGCGGCATCAGTGCCATCATGAAAGAGATCAGTCAGGTTTCAGAAATCTTCGACAGCAGTTGCAAGACCGTTACCGGTAAAACTATCGGCGAAAATATCGCAGCAGCACCGGCACCTGATGAAACCGTCATCCATTCAGTGGCTAACGCCTACAGCAAAGATGGCGGACTCGCTATTCTCTTCGGCAACCTGGCTGAAAACGGCTGTGTTGTAAAAACCGCCGGTGTTGCTCCGCCAATGATGGTGCATCGCGGTCCGGCAGTTATCTTTGAAAATCAGGAAGATGCCTGTGAAGGCATTCTGAGTGATGAAGTTAAAGCAGGTGATGTCGTTGTTATCCGCTACGAAGGTCCCAAAGGTGGACCCGGCATGCAGGAGATGCTCGCACCTACCAGTTATATCATGGGGCGCGGGCTCGGCGAAAAAGTTGCCTTGATCACCGATGGACGTTTCAGCGGCGGCACCCGTGGTGCCTGTATCGGCCATATCAGTCCTGAAGCGGCAGCCGGCGGGCTGATCGGTCTGGTTGAACCCGGAGATATGATCAGGATTGATATTCCTAATCGCAGCATCGAATTGGAGGTTGCCGATGAAGTACTGGCAGAACGGCGCAAAAACTGGCAGCCGCGCCAACCGACTATCACCACCGGCTGGTTGGCACGTTACGCCAAATTCGCCACCAGCGCCGATACCGGAGCAATCCTCGAAGCGTAAATAACTATTCTATTAATTTAGGTGCTGGACACCTCTGTCGTATCGGCGACTAGATAACGTTTTATTAGCGTCACCGGTGCTCAGAATGCCGGTCTCATCGAGACACTGGCACTACTGGGTTCCGGCAAATCCGGTTACTTTAACAAAACAGGAGTTACCTCGGCATATCTTCTGCTTTCCGAATGACTGACGGGACAAGTCCCAGAGCGGTAATTAATATTGTAACCATCACACAGTTGCCCAACAGCATGGCATCATAATTGCTCATATTAAATCCCCATAGCCTCCAACTGACTTTCAGGAAATCAAGTTTGAGCATTCCAGCGCACAGCAGACTGGAACATCCTATGCCCAGAAAAAGCATTGTTGTCAATATTGAATTTGCCAATGCCTGATTAAACTTCGGCATCAAAGCAATAATTTCTGTTGTGATAGCAATGGAGCTGGCAGCATAGACAAATCCGAAAGCGAAATGACATATTCCAAGCAACGGCATAGTAATGGTTGGCGAAAATCCGCGCATCAGGAACAGAAACGAGAGCATTGCATAGCCGAAATGACAGATAAGAAAAACTGGTTTTGTGCTGAATCGATCTACTGCGCGTCCGCCAATAAAATAGCCTATTAATGCTCCGACAAGCCCGACATTTGCCAGCCAGACAACGGTTTCAGATGCCAGATTCATTACTTCCCGTTCTACCATTGAAAAAATATTAGGTGTATTGGCAGTAAATATCATCAGCAGAAAAATATAGGCGGCAAAAGAGGCGTAACCACTTTGTCGCAAAATTTTCCCCGTTAAAAACAGTAAAGGCTCTTTTTTGCCATGTTCAGCTTTTTCCAGTTCAGGCAGCCGGCTGTAAAAGAAACTGCGCACTGCAAGCAGCAGGGCAATCGCTCCCATTATTACCTGATAGACGGCTACACCGCCTTTCTCCCCCAAAGCTAAAGCTGCTATTCCCGAGAACACCAGTCCGGCAAGCTGCCAGGTAATGCGCAGTTTTCCAAAAAAACGCCCCCGTATCTCGGTCGGCACAATTGGTCTTAACATCGGGAACCATGCGGCACCGAACAGGGCATCCCCACATGAAAAAATGAGGATGCCAATAAGGACAACTATTTCGCATACCTGTACATTTTCAGAAAAACCAGCGCATGCGATAATTATAAAACCAATTACACCTAAAATATTGCCGATGGAGCCAAAACGTTTTTTCCCCCACCTATCGGAGAAATAAGCGACCGGGATTCTTACTAAATTACCTATGCCCAAAATAGCGAGATAAGCTATGACCAAAGTTTGAGTAAGCCCCATGGAAAGCATATAGAGTAACAACAGACTATTCCTGAAAGCCAAAGCTCCATGCATCCCCATCGTCTGAGTAGCGATGGCTGTAAGCATCCACTGTTTGCGTTTAGGGTCTGAATTGTTCATTTAATAGTCTGTCATTTTGGGGTTACTTGAGTGAAACGAAAGACGAAGTAACAGCTGAGGTTTTACTGCCGCTTCCGTAGCGACGCAGGTGCGGAATTTGAAGAGGTATTTGACTTCAGGTGCCACCTGATTAGGATTATTCAATTGGTGCATCAATATACCATAGGCGGCAACGGGTCGTCCAGCATTTTCTGGCTGAGATCATTACGTTTTAGTGCTTTACCATGACCATCGAAAAACAGCACGCAAGTTGTTTCACCAGCATGTTTCCAGAAACCAAAAACTTCCAGCCAGGTAAAACGCAGCGGGGTTCCATCACGCGGTGCCTGCGCCTGACTGTACGGATATAGACCGGGGTTATTAAAATCCCAACCACTGTCAAGCAGAGCCACATGATTACTGGACTTTCGGAGCATTTTTACCGGATATATCCGGTTGGTGCCACCGTAACCAGGCACTGGGTCGCCTGGAAATGAGCCCAGCGGAACTCCGCTAACGGTGCGCGAGAAACTATTCTCAAGACGGCAATAGGTAAAGATCAAAGTAGATTTATTGGGAGCATAAGCAGCACTTTCCGTGCAGATCCAGGATGAAGGTTTGCCACTCTTTACTTTGGGCCCGTATAGTTCGGCCAGCAACATGGCACCAAACCCACCCGGTTGCCGTGGATCATAACTGCCGACAGTCCAACCATTATTGTCGGTCACATACATCATACTGCACAGCCCAATTTGCTTAAGGTTATTAAGGCAGCTGGTCCGTCTGGCCATTTTTCTTGCCCGCCCCAGAGCAGGTAATAATATTGCTGCAATGACCGCAATAATAGCTATTACTACCAGCAATTCTATGAGGGTGAAAAATCTTAAAATTTTAGCAATTTTCATGTTATGGTCATGCACTATTTTATAGCTCTTATATTTTTTTATTTAAATCAAAAAATGTTGATAAATGTTGATAAATGTTGATATCAATTATAATACCGTATAAACGCAGTTTGTCAATTTTTTTATGCTGTAAATTAGACGAATATAAAAATTTAGTTTCAACCCAAAGCATATAGAGTCATGGGAAATGCGGGCGGGACGCCAGCGGTCCCAGGTTTTATAGTGCGGGCGGGACGCCAGCGGTCCCAGGTTTTATAGTGCAGGCGGGACGCCTGCGGTTCTAGGGGAAATGGGGAATTGAATCCTGCAAAGCAGGACAAGCATTGAATTAATCACGCTTTGCGTGACATTGAGCAGGGGCGGATATGGGTTCCGACCTTAGGTGCTTGGCACCTAACATGTACAAAACTTTCGACATAAGTTGCTTTTCCTGCTTCCGCCTGCCTGTTGTAGACAGGTAGCGACGCAGGAGTGGAGTTTGAAGCGGTATCTGCCTTCAGGTGCCACCTGATTATTTCTGAAAGGTCTGGACGCGATTCGGACCGACTGAGACAATGTCAATCTCAGCATCAACCAGTTCCTCAATGCGTTCAAGATATTTGCGGGCATTTTCCGGCAAATCATCATAAGAACGTACTTCGGTAGTCGGACATTCCCAGCCCGGCATGCTTTCATAAATCGGTTTGACTTCACTGAGCTTTATTGGATCAGCCGGAACGGTGTTGATGGTTTCGCCATCAAGTTCGTAGGCGGTACAAATCAGCAATTCAGGTTGATCGTCAAGGACATCAAGTTTGGTGATAGTCAGTTTATTGACTCCGCTGACCATACATGAGTAACCGGAGATAATAGCATCAAACCAACCGCAACGCCGTGGACGTCCAGTGGTTGCCCCGAATTCTCCCCCAGCCTGACGTAAAGCTTCACCGGCGGCATTATCCAGTTCGGTCGGGAACGGGCCTTCGCCGACGCGGGTTGTATAGGCTTTCATTACGCCATAAACATTTCTGACAGCGCGGGGAGAGATACCGGCTCCGCCGCAGACTCCGCCGGAAATGGTGGTACTGCTGGTGACAAACGGGTAGGTACCGTGGTCGATATCAAGCAATGCGCCCTGGGCGCCTTCACAAAGAATATTTTTACCGGCTTTAATCGCCTGGTTAATGGTAACAACGGTATCACAGATCATTGAATTCAGATATTCAGCCGCATCTTTAAGTTCAGCCCACGCTGCGTCAAGATCAACGGTTTCGGTATCTTTCGAACTGAACAGATCATTGTAGGCAGTTGCCTGTTCGCGGAATTTACGTTCAAATCCAGCTAAATCAAGCATATCAACGGCACGGATACCGGTACGATTGGCTTTATCTGCATAGGTTGGACCGATGCCGCGTTTGGTAGTACCGATTTTTTTGTCACGGGTCTTGGTTTCTTCGTTAAACGCATCCATCAGTTTGTGATATGGCATAACTAAATGAGCCCGGGTACTGAGCTGAACTGCACTGACATCAATACCACGCTCTTCAAGTTCACGCATTTCACTGACCAGGCCAATCGGGTCTACCACCAGACCGTTGCCGATAACACAGGCAACGCCGGGCCGGAAAATACCGGACGGCACGAGATGAAGCACATATTTCTCATCACCGATTTCAACTGTATGTCCAGCATTGTTACCGCCCTGAAACCTTATTACCATATCAATATCTTTAGTCAGAACATCAATAAGTTTTCCTTTACCTTCATCACCCCACTGGGTACCGACAAGAATATCAACAGGCATAATTACCATCCATTTTTTGTTATGTTTATCTATTAAAAATTAATTAATTCTATATTTTGTTTGTCTGATAACGCTATTTTGGCTATATTCAAACCAACAAACAACCCATTAATTTAATTGAAAGTCACGAAAAAACAAATTTAAAGCATTGGTTTCATTGAAAATAATGACAATATAAGTGATTTAATTTTTGAATATTGTCTCAGACGCAGTATCTTATCTTCTGCAAAGAGGCGCAGTTTTATGCAGGATGCCGCCTCAAGTCCGCTGATGAATATAACAAACATCAATATGGTTGACTAATGACAGAAAAACAACTTCTTAAATCTGACAGTGACGTAAAAACGGCAATCGCCAAGGTTGCCGCCACAATAGTTAATGATTTCAAACAGGGTATAATAGATAATTTTGTCTTGGTCGGGATTCAAGTTCACGGAGTATCGCTGGCTAAGCGGCTAATCATTGAAATTGAACAGCAATGCGGTCATCAAGCCCCGTTAGGCACGCTGGATATTACCATGTACCGTGATGATATTGGTATCAGGCGCATGTTGCCGATTATCCGGGAAACCGAGATTCCTTTCGATATTAATGATTGCAATGTTATTCTGGTTGATGATGTGCTCTCATCCGGGCGAACTATTCGGGCAGCCCTTGATGCGTTGAATGATTATGGACGCCCGCTGAAAATAAAACTTGCGGCTCTGGTTGACCGCGGCAATCGGGAATACCCTATCACTGCTGATTATTGTGGTATGGAGTTGCGGGTGGAAAATGACGAAAAAATCATTGTTGAACTTAATGGTGATGAGGCTGAAGATTCCATCTGTAAAGCAGCATGGAGCAACCGACTGATTGCCAATGATGGAACACTTATTTAACGGATGACGGATGACGGTTAACGATTAATAACATAATAAACTGGTGATTGATATATGAGTATTACAAAAAATGTGAAATGGAGTAAAAAAGATCTGCTGAGCATTTACGACTTGACTGCGGAAGAGATTAATATAATTCTCGATACCGCGGAAGAGTTTAAAAAAGTATCGCAGCGCAATGTTAAAAAAGTTCCGGCGCTACGGGGTAAAACCGTAGTCAACTTTTTTATTGAACCCAGTACTAGAACCCGAATGTCTTTCGAACTCGCCGAACAGCGACTCAGTGCCGATATTATCAATATATCGGCCAGCACGAGCAGTTTGAAGAAAGGTGAAACTTTGCTGGATACGGTGCGCAATATTGAAGCTCTGCAGGCAGATCTGATTGTTATGCGTCATTCTGCCCCCGGGGCTCAAAGCTTTATCGCTAAACATGTCAGTGCGGGCATTCTCAATGCCGGTGACGGTGCTCACAGTCATCCTACTCAAGCCCTGCTGGATATATTTACCATTCGTGAAAAGAAAGGCTCGCTTAAGGGGCTGAACGTTTCAATTATCGGGGATATTGTTCACAGTCGGGTTGCCCGCAGTAACATCTGGGGTCTGCTGAAGCTTGGGGCTAATGTTACGGTTGCCGGTCCTTCAACTTTGGTGCCACGGGAATTTGAAAAAATCGGGGTTAGAGTATGCCATAACCGTGAAGCGGCACTAGAAGGGGCTGATGTGGTTAATCTGCTGCGAATCCAGCATGAACGGCAACGCGGCGGTTTTTTCCCCAGTATCGGTGAATATTCACGTTTCTTCGGCCTCAATGCTGATGCGGCAAAATATCTTAACCCCGATGCATTGATTATGCATCCGGGGCCGATTAACCGGGGTGTTGAACTAGATTCTTCGCTGGCCGATGGCCCGCAATCCGTAATTTTAGAACAGGTAACTAACGGACTGGCTGTCAGAATGGCAGTCTTGTTCCTTGTAGCAGGATGTTTAGAAAAATGATTAAAAATAAAAATTATATTTTACGTGGTGGACGAGTTGTTGACCCTTCGCGCAATGTGGACGGAGTTGGTGACATCGGGGTCTGTGACGGCATGATATGTTCGCCGGAAAAACTACAGGGTGCTGAAATTATCGACGTCAAGGGCTTAGTTGTTACTCCAGGCCTGATTGACATGCATGTTCACCTGCGTCAACCGGGACAGACTGCGGCTGAAACCATTGCCACCGGCACCAGAGCGGCGGCGGCTGGCGGTTTTACCTCAATTGTTTCAATGCCTAATACTAATCCACCAGCCGACAGTTCAGATACAATCGAGTATATTCGCCGTCATGCCAGAACTGATGGTGTAGTAAAAGTTCTGCCTTGCGGTTGTATGAGTAAAGGACTGAAGGGCGAAGAGATGGCGCCAGTCGGCAGCCTGAAAAATTCCGGCGTTGTAGCTCTTTCAGATGATGGACGCTGTATCCAGAACCATGAACTGATGCTCCATGTTATCCAATATGCCAAATCTTTTGATCTGCCCATTCTTGACCATTGTGAAGATGAACAGCTTACCTGTGGTGGCGTAATGCACCATGGCGAATGGTCTGCGCTGCTCGGCATGAAAGGGGTGATGAGTGCCTCTGAAGAGATGATGGTTGCCAGAGATATTATCTTTTCCCGCATGGCTGACTGGAAAGTACATATTCAGCACATCAGCACCCTGGAAAGTATTGAGCTGGTTCGTAATGCCAGAAAACGCAAACTCAGGATTACCGCGGAAGTAACTCCGCACCACCTGGCATTAACTGACGAAAAGATTAAAACATTTGATACCAATTTTAAAATGAGTCCGCCATTGCGTTCCGCAGATGACCGTCAAGCGGTGCTTACTGCTCTGAAAGATGGCACTATAACGGTTATTGCCACCGACCACGCGCCACATACTGAAACTGCTAAACTGGTAGAATTTGACTTTGCGCCATGTGGTATTATCGGTCTTGAGACTGCCATACCGGTCTGTTTTACCGAACTCTATCATAGTGGTATTCTTTCTCTCTCTGAATTAATCGCCAAATTCACCACCGGCCCGGCTGAAGTACTTAATATTGATGCCGGAACGCTGGCCGAGGGCAAACCGGCTGATATTACCCTTATCGATCCTGAACTGGAATTCACCGTTGATAAAGAGACATTCCTCTCCAAATCATCCAACAGCCCATTCCATGGCACAAAGGTCAAAGGTAAAGCAATTTCTACCATAGTCGATGGTAAATTTATCTACAGAGATGGAACGTTGGTGGGGTAGAAACTGGAAACTGGAGGCTGGGAGTGCTGGTCGTCAGACCGGCTTTTCACTTCCTGTCCACTCCTTCCACCAATAATTTTAGGCACTTGGGGCCTAACATGTACAAAACTTTCGACATAAGTTGCTTTTCATGCTTCCGTAGCGACGCAAGAGCGCCTGCCTGTGTGTGAACGTACGCAGACAGGGAGTTTAAAGCGGCATCTGCTTTCAGGTGCCACCTGATTAGGAAAATATAATGAATAATAATATAACTGAATTAAATAACCGTTTTAGTGTTGACGGCATCAAATTTATCACCGGAACCGGTGAAATGCCGGTCATTGAAATTGCTAACCGCTTCGCCGCTGCGAAGGTTGCACTCCACGGTGCACACGTCATGAGTTACACGCCGGTCGGCGAAGATGACCTGCTCTGGATGAGCAGATCCAGTTGGTTTGAACCCAATAAACCGATTCGCGGCGGTATTCCGATCTGCTGGCCATGGTTCGGGGGGCATCCGACCGATTCAAACCTGCCGTCACACGGTTTTGCCAGGATTTCTGAATGGCAGTTGGAATCTATTGAACTTGCTGCTGCTGGAGCTCATATTATTGTATTGGGACTTAGTGACAGCAAAATAACCCGAAAAATGTGGAATTTTGCCTTTAAAGCTGAACTGACTGTAACTGTCGGGGCTGAACTGCGGGTTGAACTGATGATGCGCAATTGTGATGCGCAACCGTTTGAAACAGGTGCTGCCCTGCATAATTATTTTGCCGTTAATGATATTTCGCAAGTGAAAGTTTCCGGTCTTGCCGGCTGTGCATACCTTGATACAGTTGACCATAATCATAAAGTGCAGGATGGCGATATTTGTTTCCCTGCCGAAACCGATAACGTCTATCTTGACACCGCGGCTGAAGTCATTATTCATGACAATGCTCAACAGCGTAAAATCAGCATTGCGAAAAATGGCAGTAACTCAACAGTCGTCTGGAATCCCTGGTGCGCCAAAGCGGCCAGAATGCCAGATTTCGGCGATAATGAATACACTCAAATGCTTTGTGTCGAAACCACCAACGCTGAAAGCGATACCAGAACCATTCATTCCGGAGCCGAACATCGACTGGAAACGATCATTTCACTGGTATGAACATAACCGGCTCCGTCGGAACGTCGAACAGCGAGTGAAGGGAAATAGCTACTCAAGCATAATCTCATGGGAGACGTAGACCATTTGTCGCAAAGTTCTGTTTTATTTATTTTTTTGCCCAATTCCAGAGCTGAAAATTATTTACGATAACCCGGATTCCATTCAACACTTTTAATAATAGCGTTAGACCAACCATCTTTCTCTTTGTTTGGAACCTCGCCATAACGTTTAGCTCCAGCATGACCGTCAGCAAAGGCGATATTGGCAGTTCCGTCAACCGGACCATTGCCACCGTGACGAAAAAATAGCCCATGGGCACCACTACTGTCCTGTGAATCCCATTTATAGGCTTCTATGTAGGCAGATTGATTAGCACTGTTTTTATCGGCAAGCATATCACCAAAAATAAATGATTTTGCTGGCTTACGATAACTAGAAAGTTTTTGTGTTTCTGGAGTGCTAGAACTTGGGTAAGCAATATTAAAGCTATAACCATAGGTATAGGTCTTACTGCCTGGTTGTATGGCAACCGATGGACAACTCAGCGGACAACGTTCGCTTTCATAGCCAGATGATGCGGTACCAATCGTACCAATATCAGAGTGACGTGCACTTTTCAGGCTCGGAATATAGGTAGAAAGCGCACCACCAGTTGCTTTATACCACTTGATCCCGCCATTAACTTTGACAGGAAACAGCGTTCCGTTATTATCATCAGCATACATTAATGCTCCTAAGCCGAGCTGTTTCAGATTTGAGAGACAGCTGATTGACCGCGCCTTCTCACGTGCCATATTCAATGCCGGTAATAACATCCCGGCGAGGATCGCGATAATAGCGATCACAACCAAGAGTTCGATGAGGGTAAAATTCACTATTTTTTTAGTAAACATTTGCCCATTTTTACAGATTTTAATTGTTTGTTTCATGATATTTTTCCTATTTTATAGAATGAGATTACTGCTCATTACAGTTTGCTCTGTTACATACTTCAAACGTTTGAAAATTTAAATTTCTTCCCGTTTTTAGGTATAATGTAAAATTACTACTTCTGAAAAGAGACTTTTCAGACTATTCACTATCAATCATATTTTGCTTGCCTTTGACCTCCTTTTTTTATATATAAAAACTCCTCGGAAAAGCATTTTATTATTCAGATCTATGCTCCCCGAGTTAAGCTGTAATTGAACATTTATTCAAATACGAGATTGTCCAGATATAAAACAATCTCTTTCCCCGGTTTTTTAGTCCATATTTTAATATATCTGACGGCTGACATATCTACTTTTATATCATTCAGCGAGATACTTATTTTATTTTGTCCGGCTGGAATAACAAATTTCTTTGAAAATTTCTTGCCAGGTGATTTAAGTTTCAGGACAAACTTTACTTTATCGCCGGCATTGAAGCAGTCGAAGCTCATGGTTGTTGCATTACTAAGATTGAAAACACCTTTATTTTCCAAGAGTATTCCAGGATATTTATCGGTAGTCGCGATGGTGATTTTTGCCGATGCCTCACCGGTTGTTTTGTGTTCTGTACTTTTAACAACCGTTGTCCCTGCCCCAGCTTTCCATTTGGCAAAATTCGAGAATTCGCCCAGCGGTCCATCGGCACCAACTACGGTCATTCCAGCAATAAACATTGCTCCGATAATTAATCTTGTTAACTTTTTCATCATCATTTTCCTTATTTTTAATTAAGCAAATTTTACAATTTGCCGGTCTGTTTCCCGCCTCGGGTACCACCCGATTAACCTATAGCTATTTCTGCGGTATAATAAATTGTTCATTAATTGCCCAAAGTTCATCTGCCAACTTGGGAATGCCGGCAAAATCATTGACCAGCGGGTCAAGGTGAAGTGCTTTGACAAACAGTGATTTATCCCGCTTGACAGTAGCTTCGGTAATCAGGTCATTTTCTGCAATAAGGGGCGCAAGTAACCCGAAAAGAAAGCTATCCACCGGTGGATTTTTGACACCCGATATCTTGCCGTGCTCAAATCTGACCGTTAGTTCAAGCAGAGCATTCTGCGGCAGATTAGGCACCGACTCGCCATTGAGAATATTAAGATGGAGATTTTTGATTGTCATCTCAGCTTCCCGTCCTTCCAGACCAAGAATAATATCATTAATATGTTCACCAGAAAATTTGTCAATCCCGGGAATTATTTCCTCTTCATAAGTTAATTTTCGCAATTTGGCTTCAGCATCAGCCTTTATTTTACGCCGTTTAGCTGGATCATGCATCAGATCATCTACGCCATAACGATTCTCCCCATTATCACCCTTGCCCCAGGAACTGAGAAACCATGGGAAAAATTCAATAAAATGATGATCGCCATTATTAGGCATAATGCCGGTGCGTTCAGCAAAATCCATCGCCAGCATATAACGATCCTGATGGCCCGCGGGGTCATCAAAGCCGGCATTAGCCACATCCTTAATCGTTTTAATGACTTCGCTTACTGGAATCTCTTCGCCGGCAATCACAACTTTATTGGCAAATCCTAAATGATTAACTCCGACAATATTGACATAGACTTGAGAGTGGTCGACATGATATGCTTTGGCAATGGTCTGTACCAGAAAATGGGTGCCATGACAGATACCGACACATTTAATTTCACTGTAGCGAGCGACCGCTCCCATCGTAACCGCCATGGGATTAGTTGGCGAAAGCAGATAGGCGTCAGGGCAGTATTTTTTCATGTCGGCGGCGATATCCAGCATCAGCGGCACCATCCGCAGGCAGCGTGCCGCACACATTGGACCGACAGTATCTCCGACATTATGTCGAATCCCATATTTTCGGCAGATATTATCTTCAGCTTCAGCGATCTCCATGCCGCCAACCAAGAGTGAAGTAACGATATAATCGGCATCAATTAATGCAGCTTTGCGGCTGTCACAACGCTGAACAGTAATTGCCGAATTCAGCTGTTTGAGCATTTTATTAATAAAGTCACATTCGAGCTTCAGTACGCTATGGTCAATATCATAGAGGTAGCAGTCAGTATCTTCAAGCACGCCGCAGATAATAAAATCCTGAATCGCCTGATGAACAAATTTTAAACTGGCCCCGATAAAGGCAACTTTACGTCTTGATCTATTACTGTTCATTTTATAAATAGCCTTTCATGAGTTTTATTTTTTGGGTTTTACTGGATAGAAGCCGACTGTTTTTATCTTTTACAGCAAGGGTCAGTTGATAATCATCTGCGCGTAGCGAACTCAAATTCAGGGCAACGCGAGGATTTAGACTCACGGCCATTTTTTTATTAATGACGACCTGGGTTTTTGAATCAGTTAAGGTTATGGTCAGCCGGTTTTTATTTTTCATTGCTTCAGCAAAACCGAAACCGGAAATATTAATCACATAGTGTTTTGCCGGTAACATGACCGGATTTGAACATTCAATTGCCCTGATTACCGGACGATTGAACTTTAGAAAAGCAATATCGGCAATATCAAATTGCAGTCTGTCCCCGTCAGCATATAAACGTTCATAAATTACCAATTGCAGTGCTTTTAAGCTGTGCCATTTACTTTCACTTAATCCTGAACGGGCAATCATCTCTTTAAGTGAAATAATTTTTGTCAGCCAGATACGCTGCTTGCCGCCTAAATCAAGCCGGTCATTATATTTAACTCCGGCATAACTTCTGAAGGTCATGACCAACGGGGTCGTATCATCTGCCACTTCAGAGCGGTTAGAGTCAATTTTTATCCGATAATAGAGATAGTCATATTTAGTTAGATCAAGAGTATTCCTGGCAAAGTAATAGTGAATAGCCGGCCAACCTACCGGATAGGCGCCATTCTCACTACTGCCGTCATGTTTATGGTCAACGTTAACCTCAAAGCGAAGTAGTGATTTGCCCCCGGTTCCTTTAATTGTCTTGAGGGTTACCTCTTTATCGCCCCCCTGCCAGTTTCCATAATTATCTTTTGCCAGATCAAAACTGTCAATATAACCCTTTTGAAGATTTGCTGCAATAAATGAGCCGATATTGTTGCTGGCACCAGGCTGTTCGGTCTGCGCCAGTACCGATGGTGCAGGCTTGTTGTTGACAGCAGGAAACTTCAAGAGCTGTTCAGTCAACATGGCAATTTCCCAGCGTCTGGCCTGGAAAGTTTCATCTTCCCACATATTGGTATTCAAATATTTCTGCTGCGGCTGGATTGAGTTCCAGATATTCTGAATTAACTGCCGCGCCTCTTTTACCAACTTCCGGCATTGAGGATCTGTGGTTCCCGTCCGGCTGACGACTGCATCCTGCAAAGTATAAAGGTAACGCAGGTCATCGTATCCTTCACGGAAACATTCCCAGTAAACAGCTGGAATGAGCTGTTGGTTTTCATCTTTACGGAATCCGCAACCGGAACGTTTGGCTCGCAGGTAATCGAAAGGATCTACTTTGCCACCGCCGCGCCAGCGCCAGTGCCATGGAATCAGGGTCGTATAGCCACTGCGCCATAAACCATAACCATAGGTCATACGTCCGCCTTTCTGGGCAATGACCCGATTTTTCATTTCACCGGCATTGTGGTTAGGGTAAGCCCAGTATTGAGCTTTTTTATCAGCAACGACTTTATCATAAGGCATGGAAAATGGTTGACTGCACCAGGCATCAACCGCCTGCTGTTTTCTATAGGTCTGCGCGTCAGTAGCGCTCGGACTTTTGGTGATATAGGTTTTTATTCCGGCGCGACGAATGGCTGCATAAACTTTAGCGGAAAATTCAGCGGAAGCCGGTGCTACTTCATCCAATGGGCAGCAGATCAATTCCGGCCAACCTTTTGCCTGAGCACGTTGCTTTAAATTACGGTAGGCTTTTTCTATGGCCTGATATATCTTATCATCAGGCGGATTTTTGCTGATATGCCAATGACGACCTATTTTCCCCCCGGGAACATATTTTTTATAAAAAGCGGCAATGGCGCCATTCAACGGTATCGGCCCTTTGAAGCCGGCTTTGATCATTAATTCAACTGTAGGAGCATCTTTCAAATACAACTGAAAGTTGCCATGCTGATCGCGTACGGCCTCCAGCCCGACAACCGGAAACATGTCAATGCCATAGGCCTGCATGGTTTTAAATTCGTTAAACTGGGCTTTTCTTAACGCCCTGGCACGGAGTGAACCGAATTGATATTTAGGGGAATAATAATAGACACTGTAACGCTTATTAGGATCACGTTTAAGTTTATAGTCGAGGACCCGCATGGCGATAGGCAGACTAATTGCTTTTGCGGCGCCGTTTTCATAAAGTGTTACTGAACCACGGTAGATGCCGGGGCGGGCATTTTCAGGTATTTTAACCTTCAGCCAGAAGCGCTGGCAGACATTTTGCTGCAGATTAACGGTATTGACCTTTTCCAGTAACTCCGGCAAGGCACGGTAGCTGTTAGCTGAACTGTACATAGGGTAACGTATATTCCAGTAGGTAACAGCCCGTAGATCAAGATTATTTTTAGCTATAACATTTTTACCAAACTTTAACTCGGAAACCTTGAGCCGCATGTTTTTGATATTACGCAGTGGATAGAGTGCGAAGGTCAATGGCTCATATTCGCCAGGCGTACCAAAGGAGCTGATGCTTGCAATACGTTCCCAGGCGACAGGTTTAGTACGCTTATAAACCGGGGCAGTTATTGGCCGGGCGAACAGAATATAGCCACGCTGTTTTTCGGCTGAAGTTGCCTTAAGCGCAGCATTGCGGTCACTAAACGGTAACTCTTTAAATGCCGATGGAACCGATGGCTGCATCCGTGGTTTGAGCATTTTTACAGAAGAAAACGCTGGTTTGGCCGTCTCGGTTAATTTTAACTGCGGTTCAGATGCATAAGCACTGCCAATGGTCGTCAGCATTAAAACGGTATACCCTGTCAGAATCATGAGAACTGATCTACCGAAACTAAAATGATTTTCTTTCGTACTCTTCATTAAATTTATCACCACTATTATAGTTTATTCTCTTCTACTTCAGATATACTGCTGTTATAACAATTTATCTGCGATTTCATGCCCCCAATTAACTGTCACTGTCTAGAGTATAACATATTTTATTTAATTTGACAAGAGGTCAAACAGACATTATATTATGCAAAACGAACATCTGTGTTTTTTATATAGAAAAGTTTTGAAATTGCCTCGGAAGTGATGAACAAAGCCGGCTTCGCCGGAACGTCGAACATCGAATAAACAGGAAAAATACAAATTCCTAATTAGGTAAAAAAATCCGGGGTGAGCATGATTTTCAGCATTTGGGCGAATAGATTTTTAGATTGTTTTACTGACTCCCGTAGCGACGCAGGAGCGAAATTTGAAGCAGCATCTGCGTTCAGGTGCCATCTGAGGTATTAATATGGAAAAAAGTGGCGAGTTACCAATTAGCGAGCTGGTTGAAGTTTGCTATAAAATGAAACATCTGGGCTACCAGAATCCGCTTAAGACCCATGATTGCAGTGAGATTATTTTTGTTGCGTATGGGCAGATGGAGATAACCATAGAAGGCTCACTGTTATTACTCTCCGCCGGCGACTTTATCACTATTCCATCCGAAGTTCAACATGGCATCATCCCCAGAAACAACCGAGGAGCTTTTTCATATCTCAATGTCATGTTTCGGGGGACGCCGCCATTATCTATTGCCCGAAAAGTCTATTCACTTAATACCAGAGAATTAGATATATTAAGAACTATTCAGGAGGAGGAGAACAGTCGGGATCTCAATTCAGATAAGATCATTCTGCTGCTTTTAAACCTGCTGCTCTTGATGCTTGAACGCAGAAGCAATAAAACGATTGAGATTCCGCATTATATGCGTAACCGAATTCGTTATAAAAATGAAGTTGTCAACCAGGTTTTAGATTATCTTGCGCTGCATTATGCCGAAGCGCTGGATTGTGAGATGCTGGCGGCAAAACAGGGGGTCAGTGCAACCCATTTAAGGCGGCTGGTGAAACAGGTTACAGCAACTACGCTTTCGCAGCATCTGATTAATATTCGGATGCATGTTGCGCAGCATCTGCTTTTGGAATCGATAAAAAATATCAATGAAATTGCTGATAAGGTAGGTTATAGTTCATTTACCCATTTCTGCAAAGTTTTTAAACAGCGCGTTGGCGTAACCCCTAAACAGTATGCCAACTCCATCGGTATCCCTGACCAGCAGGCCGACAGCCGCTGTATCCAGAATTCTTAACCGACTGCACATACAAGTTAAACACCAGTTTTTACATATTCAGGCAGACGCTGCATTAGACGTACTGTGGTGCGTGAGTTGCGTAAGGGCTTTGTT
The DNA here is from genome assembly GCA_021647315.1 of Victivallaceae bacterium. Lineage (GTDB taxonomy): Bacteria > Verrucomicrobiota > Lentisphaeria > Victivallales > Victivallaceae > JAKIUY01. Next base: position 420 of record JAKIUY010000048.1, on the reverse strand, counting down.
TGCAGGTAGTTCAGTTTTTTAGTAAAGCTTCTGTAAAGCCAATATTTCAGCCGTTTGAAGTATATTACCAAGTTTACTCTCAAAATGAACTTAATTGGAAATTTTCGTTCGGATTCTAAATATTTTACTCTATATTTGCAATATTCACCGTCAAGTGTTACATTTTGTCTGTACTTACACTATTATTAAACCAAGGAGGGCGCGATGCAGGCAGTGGATATTTTTACCGCACGGGATTTACGTAATAACGTTGGGGGATTGATGAAAGATGCCGAAGCTGGCTAAATAGCCTTAATAATGACTCGTGCGAAATAGGAAAAAATTGAATATCCAATATCGCACACGGAATATCCAACAGATGAAGTGAAGAAAAAAACTTTGAAATTGAAAATTGAGCATTGGGAATTGAATATTAGTTGA
>JAKIUY010000185.1 GCA_021647315.1 Victivallaceae bacterium | reverse complement strand
AGGGGCGTTGATGTTCGTTACTCACGATTTAAATAATTAGGTACTTCACAACCGAAAGGGTGAAGCCAACAACAAAAGAAATTAAATCTAAAAGAAAGGAAATATATTATGCCTACTCGACAAAATATAATTATCAAGAGTCATAACCTTTTTACTCTCATAGAGTTATTAGTTGTAATAGCTATTATTGCTATTCTTGCTGCAATGCTCTTGCCGGCACTTAACAAAGCACGTGACAAAGCGAAAAGTATTTCCTGTACCAGTAATCTCAAGCAACTGGGACTTGCCACCGCAATGTATAATGGGGATAACGATGATTATTATCCGCTGCAGTATGATGATACTCCAGCAGACAGATTTTGGTGGTATAATGGTTTAAGCAGAATGGATCATGATGCGTTTAGTGCAAAAAAACCTCAGGAGTACATCTGCCCAAGTGATACGGTTAAGAAAGATCGCAACTCTTACGGGGTAGATTACCACTGGGGGAGAAGATTGTCAGATGGTTCTTATTATGCAGGCGTGTTGTCAGAGGTAAAAAGTTCTCAGATAAAGCGTCACGCCAAGTTGGTTTGGCTGATTGATAGCAAGAAAGTAGATTTTTCTGCTCATAAAAGCGGATATGCTGGCTATCCTACCAATAACTATCTGCCGTCAACTCGGCATGATGGAACATTTAATATACTGTTTTCTGACGGGCACGCAAAAAATATGAAAGAGCGTTCTTTCGGGCTTTATGCTGGTGCTATATCTGGATGGCCGCGGGATGATGGTATGTGGTGGTGGCAGAAACAGCTATAATATAAAATATTTATTGGGTTGAAAATAGGTTCCAAGAGAATCTATTTTCAACCTTTTTTTTAATCTAAATGGAGGTGACATGCATAGTTGGAAAGAGTTAGTGGTGGTTTTAGTTTGTGCTGGAGGCCTATTGTGTTTAGGTGCTGATTTGGCTGACCGCAGCAGTGCTGAATGGAAAAGTAACCGTTGTCAGGTTAATCTGGCTCAAGTCTATAAAATGGCTGTCAAGTATCAGGATGATCATAATGGTGATTTCGTTCCCTTGGTAGATAAGACGACCAAACCGTGGACCTTCTGGTTTAAGTATCTACTTAAATACGGCGAAGACCCGATGGTTTTTTACTGTCCGGCAAATCCTAAAGCGGAAAAGTTCTTTACTGAAGAGGATAATCCGTTGGAGCCGAAAAACTTCTATTCCAAGGCTCAAAGCTACGGGATGAATTATCGACTTTCTAAACATTATAATAAAAAAACAACCAAACTGAATATTGCTAATGTTGCTAATCCTGGCAAGGTGTTATTTTTTGGTGATGCAAAAGATTATTTTCTTCGGGGAACAAAATATTGCTGGAAAAAAGACTGGGCGCCACGCCACGAAGGCGAGGCTAATTTTGTTTTTGTTGACGGTTCGATTAAGAAAATGGGTAAAAATACGCTCGGTTTGGTACATAAATGGGATGGCTGGAAAAAAGATACTAAATTTTGGAAAGACTGGAAGAAAGAGTAAAAGAACCTGTTTGAAGATATTTTGGTATTCCTGAAATATTTTCGAACATCTTCTTTGTAGAGTTCGTGTAACTGTATTTTGACCAAATTATTATTTATCTAAGAAAATTGTATTTTTGACGGGATGAACAGGATAAAATAAAAATCCTGTCAATCCTGTCTGAAAAAATTCCGGCAAAGCCGGTTTTGTTCACCTAATGGGAAATCATTTTGCTGTTTGTCACGCCATAGCTTTTTTTGCGACGGCGGATTAATCATTGTCATTCGCTGCGCTCATTGCTGACACTACAGCCAGGCTCGTTCGCTAGCTCAGTTCTTTAAACTTAAACATAAAAAAAGGAAAATATGTATGAAATTTAAACAATTATTACTGTTGGTCATCTCAACCGCACTAATCTGCACTGCTGGAGCTGCTGAACTTCGTAATAAATATCTGGCACTTAATTTCAGTGAAAATGGCTCATTTAAAGTGAAAAATCTGGCAACTGATGAAGTGTTTAATGTTCGGGGACGTTTTACTTTGTATGACGGCAGTAAAAAAGCTTGGATGAAATTACCAGCACCAGTGATTACGCAGAATGGTCAGCAGTCGGTGATTAAATATAAAACAGCTGGTTTTGAATGGAATATCACCATCAAACCACATGGCAAAATCATGTTGATTGATGCGGTACTGAAAAATATCTCCAGCCGTGAACTGTTATTAGAACCTGGCATTAAACTATATTTCAGTGGCGTGAAGAATATCAAAAAATGCTGGGCTGGTTTTGGTTATACCGATGCTTTCGGCAAAAAGAAAATTATAAGGAAAGGGATAAAAGGTAAAGTTGAGAAACATACCAGTGCTTCAACTCGACCATTTCCGGTGGTTGCTGTTTTCGGCAAAAAAAGTGCATTGTTTGCTGGTGGTGTACCGTTTGACCCCATAAGCTATACCGCCTGTTTTATTGATAAACCCAAGGCAGATAAAAGTTCAATGGGCTATTCGGTTAGAACTGCGATCTTACCTAAAACTGAAAATAAAACCCGCTTTACAGTGGGGATTGTCAGAAATAACTTTGGCAATAAAGAGGCGGTTGTTCAGGCATATTATGACAGTCTGCCCCAGCTGTGGGCACCGGTAGTTGGTCAGGACAGTCCCTATATCTGGGGAGCTCATGCGATGTATCTGTCATGGTGGTGGAAGCCGGAAGCGGAATTGTTGCGCCGGCTTTATGTGGTCAACGAATGGACCTATTGTCCCTATAAACGCAGTGGTGACATCGCGGCACGGAAAGAGCTGTGGAATTACAGACCTAAAAACAGATATAAGAAAAAATATTCTATCAGCGGGACAAACTTTAATTTTAAAAATATTACCCGTAAAGAGTATATTGCTCTACGCCGTAAGCAATTCAGAGAATATGGTAAAGAGTTTGGTTTGATGTTCTTTAATAGTGTCAGTGGCTCCTGGTGTGAAGTTAATCTGGCACGGGAAAAATATCCGGATGCAATTGTCCATGATAAAAGTGTACCGTTGTACCTCAAACAGTGGTCAACCCATCATGACCATGAAGTAAGAACATTTCAAATGGGAACTTCATTTGCTAAAGTGTTTAGACAGGATATGGTTGATATGGTCAAGGATCTTGATCTGCCGGGATTTGCGTTCGACTGTTCATACAGTGGCGCCTATTATCGTGGTCCAGCGGTAAAAAAGAACCTGCCGGGCCGAGCCTGGGATGACAAGGGAGTATTCATCGATCAAGGCGTGGCTATCAATAATTTGGCCGACTTTACTCATAATATAATCAAAACTAAAAATCCTGCTGAGAAAATGGCGATCTTTGCTAACGGTTATCTGAAAGCTGATTATATGATGGTTGAAGCATCATATATGGAGATCGGTAAATTTAAACAGTGGATGCCATTGTTGCGTTACCATATCGGTCCACGTCCGGGCGCGGTACATAAACATGGTTATAACCTAAGAAATGTCATAACCACCTGGCGGGAGAAAACTCCGGCAGACTTTAAGAAATTTATGCCGAAACTGGCTGATTATACTATTTTCAGTCAATTCAAATATGGTTTGACCGCCACCTATCTGTCAATGTACGGCACACCGCAGGTGCTGTATGTCATGCCGGAAGTGATTGAAATGATGCGTGCCGGCTGGCAGGTTGAAGTTCCGGTAAGCTTTGACAGTAAAGGTAGCACCGTAATTCAGGCACGTTATGGTAAAGCGGAAAACAGTTATATCTTCCTCGGTAATCCATACAATTATGATATAACCATGGATGTAGCGGTAGGTAATAAATTTCTCGGGGACAAAGATTATCTGTTCGTCAGAAAAATGCGCCGCAGTGCGACAATGGATAACATTGTTGATAATAACGAGACCACCATGAACGTAAAGCTGAAAAGCCGGGTGCCGTTTCTTTATGAAGCAGTTTGCGGTATTGATCAGCCGAATGGTAAATCGGCGTTCAGCGTCAGCAGCCTTAAAGATCTTGACCAACAGGTCTATGCGGTTAAAATGACTGGAGGTAAGCCGTTCAATACGACGGTTGTTCTACGTAAAATAAGAAATTTTGTTTTAGCTCAGGTTAAACTGAACGGCAAAGCAGTTAAGTTTTCTGACGCAAAAGGTGCATATCGCACTGCCATGGTAAACCTGAAATCGAACAGTGACTTGAAGTTTGTCTATAAATCAACTATTTTTAAACTGAATGAAAAAAACCTGTTGGGTTTTGGATTTGTTGATAAGAACAAAAATGTCGCATTTAAGATTGCCGTATCGGTGAATGCTACTAAGCAGGAGTTGCAGGCTGCGGATAATATAGTGAAATACTTTAAATTCTGTGCTCAGAAGAAGGTTATCAACTCGAAGAGTCCGGTGGTGAAAATCAGCAAGCTAAACCGTATACCTGCGACCGGCAACTGGTTGGTAATCGGCAGCAGAGACCATGGGGCATCAGTTTTGCTTACAAACGGTCGGATTCTGGAGATAAAATCAGCTGATCCGGAGCAAACGGTTAAACTTGTCCAATATGTGATGGATAAAAAGTTCGAGTATATTTTCCCATTCAAGAATGTTATGGGGCTCTACACGAAGCAGTTGCAGCACTTTAAAATGCTCGGGAAATACCTGCCCTACTCTAAATATTTTGAAACTGACAAGTAAGGATAGAAGATGATCAAATTTATATATTCGCTGACTGTTGCCAGTATGATTGTAATTACCGTTGGCTGTAGTACTAACAAATTATCAGAAACTGAAGTCGGTGGACTGCCAGTCTATGATTTGCAGAACAGATATCTGCGGTTAACCATTATTCCGCAGTCAAACGGTAGAATCTCCGCATTGGACTACCGCCCTGACAATTTGCCGCTGTTTCAGACTTACAGCGAAAAACATGAGAGCGCCAAGCGAAGCTGGTGCAAATAAGTTGGATAATCCAACCTAGGTAAAGCCTAACCAGCAGCCTAGAACTGAACCTCGTGCATAGTAGCGGTAACAAACTATGTGAAGCCGAGGTAAA
>JAKIUY010000047.1 GCA_021647315.1 Victivallaceae bacterium | reverse complement strand
GCGCAGTAGATCTTCAAAAATATAAGCACGGAAGTTACCAATATGGGCAAAGTTATAGACCGTCGGACCGCAGGTATACATCCCCACTTTATTGCTGTTCAACGGGATGAATGCCTCCGCCCGGCGATTCATTGTATTAAAAAATGATAATTTCATAGAATAAAAACCTTTTATATACTTGCACACGGTTGAAAGCTTAAAAGTTACCTGAATCCGTGCGAAAAGTTAATCTAATATAATTATAGGTAAAATCAACCTTGATAGAAACGTTGCCGGTGAATTTACATCCTTTAGCTGTTTGACTCAGTTTTGAGACTAAGCAAGATCCACTATGCTTTCCACTCCCCCCCTCCTGCCAAACCTCAATCCGGTAGGGTGTAATCCAGATCACGCTGTATTCGGGATCGTTCGAGCCTTTGAACACGTTTCCCCGATGCAAGTCCCAGAATGATTTGCACTCGGCCCGCCCCTGGATTTGCAGGGACGTGTCCATATTTCTCGGATCCGACCGCAGGTCAGGTGTACTTCGGGGTTATGTTGAATCTATGACGGTGCTTAAATTTCTGGATTTCCGGGAATTTTTCGGGCAGTGCCTAGTTGGTGCTGTCTTTGGCCAGTTCGAGGTTCTGGAACATCACAATGGCCCAGATACTACACATCAACATGTAAAGCAGAGTATAAAGCAGGGTCCAGAGGACATATGACGTAGGTATCTGCTGTTGCGATGCCAGAGCATCGGCAAGCCAGAAAAACTGCCAGTTAGGCAGCAGAGCATACATGCTGCTATTGATAAAGTTGAGCAGTTGCGAGTCCGACTGATTATTGAAAAGATAGCTTGAAATCAGGCCGAGAAAGAAAATAGCCGTACAGATCGACAGATTAGCGACCATATCCAGACGGCTGGCAATTGCGACCGTAATTGTGCCCATCGTCGCCACTGCCATAAAAAGCAGCAGCAGAGCGGGGAACAGCGCGGCAAAAGGCACATCGACATGTTCGTTGGTAAATGTAAGCACCACGGTCATCAGCGGAATGGTGACCAGCATCGCCATAATCGTGCTTGAGGAAAATGATTTTCCCTGCATATAGTTGCAGACCAAACCGAAAATGGTACAGCCGACAATTACCGCAAAGAAAATATAATAGGCTATCATATTCATATTAAACTGATCTTTGGCAATGATAATCGCCGTCAAGGTCGCCGAGTTGCAGATAAAGACAAACAGGGTCAGTGCAGCGATAATACCGGCAATCTTTGCCAGGATGAAGCTGGAGCGGTAAACTGGCTTTGAGAGTAATAACAGTGCCGTACCGTTGCGCATTTCACGCGATACCGTATGGCTGGCACAAAGTACGGCAGCAAACAGGCCGAAAACCAAAGTTGTTGCCATGGCACTGTCGACCACCAGTTTGATCTGTTCTCTGAAGACAAACAGTGACATTGAAGGGAAATGGGCAATCAGTATCAATGCTGTAAGCAACAGGATAAAGAAGATAGGCTCTCTAAGCGATTCTCTAAAAGTATTTTTGGCAATATGGAAAAAGTTAAACATATATAATCTTATGATAATGCCGTGTAAAACACGGCCTCAGTTTTTAGTTTCTATAATAATGGCTACTACTCTTCGATAAGTACCGGCCCCGACTTAGGTGCTTTAATTCCCGGCTCCTTGACTTCAACCTTGACCTCCGCTTCCGCTGCCGGAGTTTTACTACTCGCGGCAGGATCAACTTCCGTCGCATCATCATCTACAGTGATCGTTACGACCTCTTTGTCCTGTTTTGACACCTCATCCTGAGCGATAGGCTGTCTTCTCGGAGTCGGTTTGTAGAGTCCGCCTTTTGCTTCATCATTAAGTCGCTTAAAATCACGATAGAGGTTATTGAGTTTGAGCATTTTCTGCAGCGTCATCGCGCTCTTTTCCCAGTTATCATTTTGAATGATAACGGTTGTAATATTTTTATCAATAGTATCCAGATACTTCTGTGAGACATACCGTTTATCACCCAGAACAATAACCTGGCTGGGGTTTAAGAACTTAATGAAACGAGCCAGTTTTTTTTCTCTGATTTCAAGTGCCAGATTTTTCTTTCCGGCCGGCCAGAAAAATATCTTGTCTCCACCTTTCTTCGGTAACAGAATAAATGGTTGCCGATTTTCATTCTGAATCAACTGAGCCACTATTCTCGGTTTTGCATAGTTAGCAGTAATAACCAGCGTAATGATATCCTTATGCGGCCCCTGATAAGGTGTCGACCATTCCCAGAATCCGGCAAAGGCTGACGACGCAACCAGAAATACACTTACAGAAAACAAGATTTTAGCAGAAAATTTGAAAACTGTCATGGTTCCAATCCTCTCAATTTTATACCCGTAACGGGTAAGTTTTAGTTCGTTTTTTCAGCTGTCTAAGCTCACAAATTATAGTTTAAAGTCCAATCAGAAATACCGTCGGCATACCTGTTACTTAAAGCTATCTAAAAATATAGTCGCGAGACCCGACAATACAAGCAGAATCACACGATTATTTCAGTCTAAATAAGTTGCAGCACGAAAAAAGGATTTTTAAACAAATTCTAAAAACTCTTTCTGCCGATTATTAAGTGAGGCAAAAATATTTGTCTGCGCCGCTACAACTCTGGTGATGGGTTTTATCTCACTGTTGAAGACATATTCCAACACATCAAACAGATCACGGTTTTCTGCATCAATGAGCTAAGCTCTTCGTTGCCCAAACCGGCTTCAGCTAATTTTTCAAGTAATGTTTTTCTGGTACTCGGATTACTCCAAATCTGGCGTAACTCCGCTTCATCTTTGAAAAAATTAGCCAATTCTCCAAATAGATTATTTAAAAATTCCTCGGCAGAAATAGGCTTGCCATCAGTGATTTTGTAGACATTGCGTTCGCGAAGAATTCTGGAGCCTTCCACCACGCCCCACCCGCAAGCCTTCAACTTTTGGATCTATCAGTTCCGCTCTGGTTTCCGCTTCAGCTGTTAATTTCAACCGTACCCAAATTGGGGACAGTTGAAGTTTTATACTCTTTGTCAGGTATTCAAATGCCTCAACCAGGAAGCCGGCGGAGCCTACCGCGCCATCATAGATGGTCTGACCTATTTCAGGGGCTACCACTTTTACAACGGTTTTGATCAAAGGTCGTGGTGTATAGTATTCGCCGCCGTTTGCCCATGTTTTTAATTTTGCTTTCGTAGAGATGGCTCATTTCGTGTTTTTCTTTATGTAAAATATCATCTATTTTCTTAAAAGTCTGTTCAAACATCATTATTCCTTTTGCCTGTTTTGAGTAAAACACCATGAACCTAAAATATAGTAGAACCGGCATAAATCAAGCATAAATAACCATACAGCAACATTTATTTTTATTATCCTGTTTTAAACAATATTTTTATCACCAATGGCGACCTCTGCAAAAGTTTTTATATCACAGAGAATTCTGGTTGCGGCATCTAACAGTTCCATTGCCAGTACCGCACCGGTGCCTTCACCTAATCTGAATTGCAGATCCAGTACTGGAGTAAGCTCCAGGCGTTCATGCATGAATTTGTGTCCAGCTTCAACTGAACGATGACTGGCAAACAGGTACTCTTTAGCTGTTGGCGCAAATTCAGCGGCAATCAACGCCCCGGCGGTCGAAATCAATCCATCACAGACGACCGGAATGCCATTTGCCGCAGCTCCGAGCACCAGACCCGCCAGTCCGCCAATCTCAAAACCACCAACTGTCGCCAAGACTTCAAGTGGATCACTTTTATCAGGCTGATGCAATGCCAATGCTTTTTTTATCACCGCAGTTTTGATTTTCAACGCCTCGTCGCCAATTCCGGTTCCACGACCAACGAGTTCTTCAACCGGTAAGCCTGAAAATGCGGCGATAATAGCTGTTGATGGCGTGGTATTGCCAATACCCATATCACCGGTTGCCAACATATCAATCTGACCTGCCTCTAACAAAGTTTCAACAATTTCAATGCCACCTTCGATACTGCTAATCGCCGCTTCCCGGCTCATAGCCGGTTCATGAACAAAATTACGGGTGCCTTTTGCCACTTTTTTATGAAAAATCGGTAATTCAGGTTTAAAATCATAATTTACTCCAAAATCAGCCACGTTGACTTCCGCCCCAGCGTGTTTGCCCAGAACGTTAATTGAGGCTCCACCATTTACAAAATTAAATACCATCTGGTAGGTCACTTCCTGTGGAAACAATGATACGCCTTCGGCAACCACGCCATGGTCGCCCGCACAGGTTACAACAACTTTTCGTTTCAGTTCGACATTCAGGCTTCCGGCAATCGCCGCCAATCGGGCCGCGAGCGGTTCCAGAATACCAAGACTACCGGCCGGCCGTGCCTGATTGCGCAAACGTTCGAGAGCAAGTTGCATAACTTCCGCATTGGTCGAATATATTTTTTTAATCGTTTTCTCTAATAGAGACATTTTATTCTCCTGTCATATTTTTAATTTACAGAGCAGTTATATGAGGTGGATAATGGGCAATATACAATATCTAACGGTAGAGGCAAGGCATGCCTTGTCTTTACCATCGTTTATTATTGGATATTCATTGACCGTTAACCGTTATCTTATCCCCGGTCATATCATCTTTAAAAATTGCGGTTCCACGTTTCATCGCACAAAAATCACCGCACATCGTACAGGTATCCGCCTGCGCCGGCATTCGGCTATTACGGATTTCATTGGCAGTATCAGGGAACATCAAATATTTATTGAGATCATCCCAACGCATATCACGACGGGCAAGGGCGGCCTGTTTTTCATTTTCACGCCGATCCGGATATTTGGCAATATCGCCGATCCGACAGGCGAGACGAGTTGTTCTCACGCCAATTCTGACATCTTCTTCGTTTGGTAGAGCCAGATGTTCAGACGGCGTTATATAGCAAATCAGATCAGCTCCGGCGCGGCTTGAGTTAGCTGCTCCGATTGCCGCCGTAATATGATCGTAACCGGCGCCACTATCTGCCGGCAACGGGCCCAGGACATAATAAGGTGCATTGCCACTCATTCGTTTTTCGAGCATAATATTACCTTCAATCTCGTCCAATGGCACATGTCCCGGGCCTTCAACCATCATTTGACAGCCCATTTCACGGCCAAGTTCAGCCAACTCACAGTTAGTAATCATTTCTGCCATTTGGGCACGATCGTGACTGTCATGGATTGCTCCGGCTCTAATACCATTACCCAGTGAAAGTACCGCATCATATTTTTTCATTAAAGCACAAACCCGGTCAAACTGTTCATACAGCGGATTTTCCCGGTTGTTGGCACCCATCCACGATACCATATAGGTTCCGCCTTTAGAGACCAAGCCGCCATAACGGTACCCCTGTTTGCGCAACCGTTCAATGGAGTAGCGGTTAATGCCACAGTGAATCGCCATAAAACTGAGACCATCGGCCAACTGGCGTTCAATCAATTCGAATAGGAATTCAACATCCATGTTGTTGGGATCTCCGGTTTGACGTGCGGTTTCACAGAATGCCTGATAGAGCGGTACATTACCGACTGGAAGTTTAGTAGCGGCTAACACTTCACGCCTGACGAGATCAAGATCGCCGCCAGCGGACAACTCCATCAGAGTATCCGCCCCCTCTTCTTCCGCCGCTAAAGCCTTGCGTACTTCAAGATCAATATCACAAATATCCGATGACGTTCCGATTGAAGCATTTATTTTTGTTCTCAATCCAGTGCCGATGCCGGCAAACTTCTGGTCTTGGCGGCTGGGATTGTTGGGTATAACAATTTCCCCCTTGGCAACTCCGCAACGGATAAATTCCTGACTGAGGTTTTCCGCGTTGGCAACTGCCTTCATCTCTTCTGTAACCACGCCTTCGCGTGCCAATTCAATCTGTGTCTTCATTATTATACTCTCCAATTTATCAGTTATATAGAGGTGCAAATTTGCTCTCTAAAAAAAATCACATGCGGGACGCCTATGCTACTAAACAAAAAAAAACGGATTCCAGACAGGTATAAAAAATACCTGTCTGGAATCCGTTTCCATGAGATTCTTACAAAAAATTATTCGGTACGTCTTCCGGCTTCCGGATCAAATTACTCGTTGCACCTTCCCGCTTAGGGCTTACTCAAAAATCCAACCTGTTTTTTTGTGAGTCCTTACGCAGTGGTAACGCAACTTTCATCCCCGGTTACGGCGATGGGATCGTCACGGATTTGCACCGTGTTCCGTTTACCTTAGGATTCACTCGAAAATAAATTGGAAAAATCCAAGTTATTGTGTGTGTGGATCCTTAATAATGGAGGGTAAAATAGCCAGTATAACCGCGAAGTCAAGCAATATCTTTAAATTATCACCCAGAAAAATTGCATCATTCAACTACAATTAATAGTATAGCATCTCCTCGCCCTCTTTTCCCAAGTACCAGTCCTCAAATTTTCCTCTATGGAACTCTGTGCCTTCTCCGTGGGGCTCTGTGTAATAGCTTTACCCAAGCACCAAGCACCAAGCACCAAGTACCTAACTTCTAGTTCTGCGGTGATTCATCGGTTGAGTTGTCACCTTTGACTGAATAGTGAATCAGTGAAACCAGCAGTAATAGTAACATTGCCTGAGCCAGGACAACCAGAGTTGTTCTGAGACTGCCCCATAACAGCGGCAATACGCTTAAACCAATAATCATTGCCAACAGATGGACCAATTGCACTGCCCGTTTACGACTCATGCCCATTTTTACAAAACGATGTGAAATATGATTGTGATCACCCACATAAATCGGTTTTTTGTTCTTCAGTCTGATGACAACGACAGCACATGAATCGAACAGGGGAATAGCCAGGATAAACATCGGAATCAGCACCGGCAACGGGGTTGACGCACTCTCTTTAGTGAAATAGGTGACACTGCAGCTCAAGACCGCCAGCATATAGCCCAAAAAATGACTGCCGGAATCACCCATAAAAATTGAGGCCGGATCGTGATTGTAAAACCAGAACCCGGCGGCTACACCCGCACTCATCATGCCAAGCGCCGCGACAAAATATTGCTGATTTATGGCCGCGACAACCGCGAACAGCGCCATTGCGATAGCGCTGGTACCGACCGCTAAACCATCCATATTGTCAAAAAAGTTTATGGCATTAATGATGACCAGGAACCAGAAAACCGATAGCGCCCATGAAATTATCGGTAAAGAGATGAAGACACTGATTTGGATACCGCCAAGGGTAACGGCAATTATTGAAACGACAATCTGCCCCAGCAGTTTAACTTTTGGGCTCATGCCGAAACGGTCATCAAACAGCCCCAGTAGCGTAATCAATACTGCGCCGAGGCAGATAAAAAACAGCCGTCCTCGAATATTGATAATATTGGCCGCGTATCTTTCTAATTCAGGTGAAACTCCTTCAGCAGAATGCGACATAATAAAGAATATTCCCAGTAGCAAAGTAATCAGCCAGGCAGAACACATCGCGGCACCGCCGAGCAGAGGCACGGCACGGGAATGCTTTTTGTGGTCTTCGTTTTGAGGTTGATCCATAAAGTCAGTTTTTTCCGCGATTTTCAGAAAAACCGGAGTCAGCATCAGAGTTATAATTCCGCTCACGATAAATATCGAAAAATAGAGATGTTCCCATTGCATATAATTACCTATATTTAAGTTTAAATTAAAACTTAAATATAAATGCATCCAATGAGTTTTACAATCCTGTATTATAATTCTGTTTATCCTGTCAAAAATATAACTGCCTAAATCAGATGAACAAAAATGAACTTAAAACAAGCTCTAAGCTTGAATAATGGCGTAAACAATATATTTTTTAATTAATGATTCTTTCTTAAGAAAGAGGAAGATTTTAGTACAGTAACTTCTTCTGATGAATGAAGATTAAAAATAGGAATATTTCATTATGGCTGGCTTATCACAGAACAGAGTATTCGAATACTGGAAGGAAAGAGCAGAAAAGCAAGGGAAAAAAACTGTCGGGTACAGTGGCAAAAATTTGTTAACGCAAAAATGGAACTACAATAAACGTTTTAAATTTATTATTTCTAAGATAAACACGGATGCTGTAACTCTGGATTATGGTTGCGGTGTTGGTCGCTATTCATCTTTTTTTGATAAAAACAAATATCAAGGGGCAGATATTACAGAAGAGTTATTAGAGATTGCCAGAAAAGACAACCCTGATTATTCTTATACATTGCTGGATACCCCTAATTTATCAAATGTTGATCTTGACAACATAGAACAATTTTTTTGCGCTACCGTATTACAGCATAATGATGATGACGGAGTAAAAAAAATACTTGAAAGCCTGTGTGAAAAAGTTGGAGACAAAGAGCTGACAATAGTACTTTATGAAAATGTACAAACCGTCGGCACCAAGGAAAAAGAAAAAATAAAATTCAGGGATCCCATTGATTATTTCATCCTTGTAAATCTGTTTTTTGATGTGAAAAATGTTCGTTATTATAAGCATATTATCCACAAAGAAGAACATGCTTTAATGATTTTCGAATCATGCAAAAACAGAAACCCTAAAGGATAGTGAATAACAATGGGCAAAACAGTAAAAGCAAAATCAAGAAAAAGTATTCATGAGGCTCTGGTAAAATGGTTTGACGATAAGCCCAGAGGTACAGTTTTAGATGCTCCCGCCGGTTATGGCAATTTATCAAAACAGCTGCATGAGATGGGGTTTGAAGTTACCTGCGGTGAAATAGAACCGGAAATTTTCGCTGTTGACGAACTGAAATGTATCTATACTGATTTGAACAACAAAATTGATGCTCCTGACAATTCTTTTGACTATATCTGCTGTATTGACGGCATTGAGCACATGACAGATCCCTATACTGCGGTAAAAGAGTTGTCCAGAGTTTTAAAATCTGGAGGTACCGGAATATTCAGTATCCCTAACTATTCAAATATAGAAAAAAGAGTTAACTTTCTGTTAAAAGGCTATTTAACCAAGCCCAAGACTAAAGAAGATTATGAAAGGAATGGTGAAAATCTTTTTAACTTCCATAATTCACCGTTAACAATAACCTTGATCGATTTAATGTTTTCCATTAACAACCTGAGTCTGGAAGAGATTGTCATTGACAAAAAGAAATCAAAGCAATTTCTATTTTATCCGTTAATTCTCCTGTTAAGGCTCATCCAGAAGCTTTCCTCGGAAAAGAGCAGAAAAAAACACCAGTACTCCCTGACATCCAGAAAAGATGTTATCTTAGGCAGCAATACCTTGATCTGCATTGTTAAGAAAAAGTAGCTAGACGTTACACGAAAAGGGTATAACGCCCGTTGGAGTACAGACTTTAGTCTGCTTTTTTGAGCGTATAAATTGCAGACTAAAGTCTGTACTCCAACAAAAAACATTATCTAGCGACCTTTTCAAACATCGTCTGTACCTCAAAATTAAAATTTTGCGGCTTTTTTTTTAGAAATGTTTTAGTTTAAAAATATACTTCTCATGTTATTTTACCAAATTACTGTCTAAAAACTAGTAATACACAAGTGCATTCTTTTAGCTAGTTTACTGCGCCTATTTAAGCTCAACTGCGCAGCTCTTTAATAGCTTTTAGATCGCAAAACGGTATAAGAACTATATTTTTAATGCCCAGATTTCAAAGAAAATTCTTTGAAATTAATACAAACGGAGCGGAGAAAAGCCTTTAATTTCCGCGATGCGGAAAATAAGGCTTTTCGAGTACCGTCTAACTATAAGAATGCACTTGTGCATTACCAATCCAGTTTATAACCGTACTGACAAAATTCTTCGCCACATATTTCTTCAAAACCACGCTTCTGTTCACTGTCCCATTCAGTCCATTTTGCACAGCGGTAGTTCGGGGTAATATTTTTGGGTTTGGTAACATAGGCTGACCACGTCGCTTCAGACACCTCCAATTCAAGGAAGTCCAATACTTTTTCCTTGAAATAGCTATAATCACTGCGCATCTGCTCAAAATGAATAAGGTGCGGAATGTTTTCCCGGATATAACGATTATCATACTGCCATTGCCAGCAGACCTTCTCAAATCTTGACATGCCTGGCCATTTTGCCCGATAAGGATCTCCAGGCGGTGGTATGATCAATTTATCAAGCGGGTCTTTTTTACTGAGAATTTCTCTGGACATAATTGAGCGGACTAAATCCCGCCCGTCACGAATGATATGAAAGCATTTTGCCTGAGGCAATGCCTCTTTTATTACCTTGCAGTGCAGACGCAGAAATGGATTTATCTCGCCGTAGAGCTTAATATTACTATTCGCCCGGCAGTATATTTCATTAAGTCTGAAATTATCAATATAGCTCCGGGCATCAGCTTCACTCTGCATGGCAATCGGGTAGTTCCAGTAATCGTCGACATTAGCTTCATGTTCAATATGGGCATCAGCCAGTTCGGTAGTGAAAAGGTTAGTTAAAAATACCGTGCCGCATCTGAAACTGGAAAATCCGAAAAAAAGTTTTTTATCTTCAAACCAAGCCGAAATCTGTGCCTCTTGACCATGGCAATATTTTGCAACCTTTTTTTGGTCACGATGATAGCGCAGCTTCATTGCCGCCCGCACTGCCTCATTGAATAACGGAATGTATACTGATGAATTCCTGTACCAGTTCATTACCCTGGTATAATAATGATACTTTACGTTATGTTTAAGTGATTCGTTTTTCATTTATCTGCTGTCCTGTTTTGAGTGAGTCCTTAAATAGTTTCCGCTCAGGCACTAAATATAAACGCATCCCAACAGAGTTCAAGCTTTATAAGCGAACGAACCCTCCATCTCATATATGCCCAACGCACTGTAATTTTTAAAAATCTAATTAGACGCTGCTCGAAAAGGTCGGCAGATAATGTTTTTTGTTGGAGTACAGACTTTAGTCGACTTTAGTCTGCAATTCATACGCTCAAAAAAAGCAGACTAAAGTCTGTACTCCAACGGGCGTTATACTCTTTTGTGAACCGGTTTTGTTGCTTTTTTCAAGATTATTTATTGATTTATTGAAGTTTTAGGAGTATTATTACCCATTGATAAGGGGGCGCACAATAAACTGGCTAAAAGAATACACTTATCTATAATATTTTTGTTTTCATTTTTATTTTTTGCCTTTGAGCATAAACAGCCGGATAAACTAACTAAAAACTACCCATAATGGGTATAACTGCAAGACCAGGGTAAAATTATGGATGCTTTGCTGACCGTTGTCATTCCAGTATATAATGAGGCAGACGTGCTACCGGTGGTAATTAAAGATATCACTGAATATTGTCAGAAACGAAAATGGCGGCTGATCATGGTCAATGACGGCTCCAGTGACAATACAGGTGAAATACTTGATGGTTTCAGCAATGATATGGTCTCGGTTGCTCATCACAAGGTCAACCGTGGTTATGGCGGTGCATTGATTACCGGGCTAGGGCTGGCGGAGACAAAATATGCAATAACGATTGATGCTGACGGTCAACACTGCCTTGAAGACATTGATCGCCTGCTGGAGGTGATGCAGAACAGAGACGCTGATATGATTGTCGGTTCCCGTAAGGGCAATAAATCATCATCCTGGTTTCGCGGACTGGGGAAGTTTGTTATCAGGAGTCTGGCGAAAATTCTCATGCCGTTGCCGATATATGATATTAACTCCGGGATGAAAATTTATAATACCAAACTGATTCAGCAATATCTGAAATTCTGTCCGACCAACATGGCATTCAGTGATATTATAACGCTTATTTTTATTCGTCAACGTCATTTGGTACTTGAAGAACCTATTTCCATCAGAGAGCGCCAGGGCAGCAAGAGTACCATCAATATCATGACCGCATTCGATACGATTATGGAAATTGTTCATATTGTCATCTTTTTCAATCCGTTCAAAATTTTCTTTCCAGCCGCCATGTTGCTCTTCATGGTCGGCATGACGTGGGGTGGTTATTGCTATATGAAAAACAATCAGTTGTCGACGGCATCCGGGACGCTATTAATCAGTTCAGTTATTATTCTGCTTATGGGGTTGATTTCAGAACAACTTTCCCAGATTAGACGTAATCTTTAAAGCTGACAGGAAATAATTTGAAGTCAACAAAAATATTCATTAAAGGGGCGGTTATTTCCGTTGCCGCCACGATTGTCATTGCAGCGTTGAACTACCTCACCCGTCGCCTGCTGGCGCTGAATCTTTCTCAAAAAGAATATGGCTTTTTCTACAGTCTGTTTTCGTTAATATCTTTCTGGATGATTTTTTTCAATTTCGGTTTTGGTCAGACTGCCGTAATTATGATTGCAAAAACTGTCAGTAACGGCAACCGCAAGCAAGCCTCCAGGATTTATTCTGCGCTGATTATGCTCAATGTTCTGGCGGGAATAGCTACTGCTGTTATTATGCTGCTTTGTTCCAACTATCTGCTGAATTCGTTTTTCAACTATCCGGCGGGACGAATAACTTTCTATATCATGCTGATTTTCATCCCTTTTCAAGCACTATATCTCAGTGAATTTTCCACCATTGAAGGACTGAAAGATTTCCGATTGCGCAATATCCTGTGGAGCCTGTTCTTTATAATTATTTTTGTAACCGTTATACTGGGGATTAAACAGTATGGCCTGTGGTTGCCGGCCACAGCCTATACGGGCAGTGCGGCGTTAGTCTCGTTGCTGGGCATTGTGCTCCTGAGAAAATATCATGGAATGGAGCTGCACTTGTCGAGCAAACTGCATAACGTGTTTATTGAAATGTGGCAGCTTGCCCGTTGGGTTGCGGTCTCGGTTTTTGTCCTGACCGCGATGACTTACCTTGATACCATAATGCTCACCTATTTCAAGGGGCTTGACAGTGTAGCTCAGTATAACGTAGCACTACCGATTATGCAGATAATGCTGGTAATGGCAATTGTGCCGATTGTTTTTATTCCTATTGCGGCTGAACTGTGGCATGAACAGAAACTTGAGGAGCTGAGAAATATTCTAAATGGAGTCACATTACTGTTTATTTTTCTCAGCTGGCCTGCATTGTGCTTTTTTACTTTGTTTGCTTCCAGAATAATCTCAATTCTCTTCAGACCGGAATATATCCCGGCCGCGACCGCGACCGCCTTGCTCTGCTTCGGAGCTTTTTTTGCGGTGCTGGTGAAATTCTACCTCAATACCTTAAACGCAACCGGCAACAGCCGTGCCGGTTGTCTCATGATTATCGGTGGTGGTATTTTTAATATCATCGCCAATGTGGTATTGATAATCACAATGGGGATCAACGGTGCCGCTCTGGCAACTACCTTGTCCTACATTCTGACATTCTTGGCGATGTTCTATCTGGCAAACCGTAAATTGCGGCTTGAATTCCCCGTAGTTCGAGTCGTTCTGTTATCATTAATCGGCGGAATTACGGTTTTGGGGCTGGTCTTATTCGATTTCCGACAGGCTGATCTGCTGACTAAAGCAGTTGCTGCCGTAATAGCGGTCGGCATTTATGGCCTATCCAGCATAGTAATTCTGAAAAAGTTTTACCTCCGCCTTTTCAAATTATCGATGCCGCAATTGAAAATTTACCTCAATTCATTTTTTAATCGATAATTCGTGGTGCTGCGGGCTGGAAAGTGAACAATAGCAGCCTGCGGCTTTTTCAGTTCCGGCGCAGCCGGTCCATATTTACCGTTTCTTTAATGACATCCGCTGTTTATACTTATTTAGTGCCTGAACAAAAACGCCGATTATTTTATTTCGACTAAATTTGCAAAATAAACAAGTTAAAACCTACCCATAATGGGTATATATTTTTGCAATTGCCTCAAATTATATTATATTATGTGAAATTATTTTAACAAACTGAAAACTGACTCGTACACGGGTAAAAATTATGACAACTGAAACAAATAGTAAAGATAGCCTGACCGCAGACTATCCATTTGACCCGAACGAAACAATATTAGCCGATTTTTCGCTATTCGGCCGCCTGCGCCGTCGTCTGCTTGCACTGTTTTATACCCTGCCGGACCGCGGACTTTTTGGCATGACACCGTTGGAATATCATATCCATATCTGCGGTTATTCCAGAGCAGGAACCACCCTGTTGCAGATAATGTTGGAATTTGCCTATCCTGAATCCCGTCATTTCGGTCGTGAGATCAGTGGACGCTGGGCGGCAATTCGGGCAAAACGTAACCATAAAATGATGATCAGCAAAAAACCCAAAGATATTTTTCGCCTGCATCAGTTAATAAATTTTTATAAAGACCGTCAGGCAGCATTAAAGCCGATAATCTTAATTCGTGACCCACGTGATGTTTTGACCTCAAGTCACGTTATTACCACCGACCGCCCATATCATGTGCCAATCGAACGCTGGCAGCATGAACAGCCATTTATCAGATATTATATGAATGATCCTGATGTATTATTAATCAGATATGAAGATTTGACCTCTGATACAGCAAAAACCCAGCAGCAGATTGAAGAATTTATCGGTGAAAAAAGTAAACGGAATTTTGCTGATTTCTACAAAGAGCAGCGTGATGACTTTGATACCCGGCATTTGAACGGAGTGAGACCGGTGGACAGCAACACCATTGCCCGCTGGCAACGGCCTGAACATGCCGAACGGATTAAAGAAATTTTGCGTGAGGCACCGGAACTCCTTGATGAACTGATAGCGATAGGCTATGAAACAGATAAATCATGGGCACAAAAATATCAGCTATGAATATCTATTTTTCTACTGTAGTAAGACATGCACCGGTAAATAATGGTGGCGAATTGGTGCTTTTGGACTGGAATAACAAAAAATGCATCAAAAGTGTCCCTGTCTATCCTAAAGATCCAGAAATCATCGACCCCAACCCACGTGGCAACTCAAGAGGTGGCAGGGGAATAGAAATCATCGATGACAAGGTTTATGCTTCCTCGTTTCATACGATTGAAGTCTATAACAAAAATTTGGATTTGCTGAGAACTATAAGCAACAATAATTTTGCCGGAATACATGAAACTTGTCAGGAAGGCAATGGCCTCTGGATTACCGCGACCTCAATTGACGCCGCCATAAAGATTGACTACCGAGATGGCAAAGTATTAGATCAGCTCTGGCCGCGGGATAATGCTGTTTTTGCGGAAAAATTTACTTTGACACCGTTGGAAATAGATAAAAATATCGATAACCGGCGTAATTTTTTATTTGTCAGATCAAAAGAACCCGGTCATCTGCATCTGAATTCTATAACTACCTTTAATGACAATATCTATGCACTGTTTAATCGCCAAGGGGCAATTGTCAACCTTACTGACAATGAAGTTATTATCGAAGATGAGCTACTTAAAGGTGGACACAGTTTAAAAGCTTTTGCTAACGGCTTAGCGTTCGCCAACTCGACTCGCGGTCATAAACTATTGATATATGACTTGATTAAGCAAGTAAAAATCAGAGAAATTGATCTGTTGCAATATGATGTAATTGAGGATATTCAGCGAGAGTATAAACCATCTCAGGTAAAACGGTTTTTAAGCAAGTTGCGACTGGTACGTTATATCAAAGCCAGACCGCTGTTCTGGCGCGGACTGGCGGTTCATAACGATCATGTTTTTATCGGCCTTTCACCGGCCGCAATCTTATGTATCAACTATCAGACTCAGGAATTTGTTGATTTTTACCGCCACAGTCCCAATGTCAGAGAAGCTGTACATGGGCTTGAACTGGATATATAATTTAAATTCTTTACTCCCCCTGCAATGTGGGAGTCCAGCACCTAAATAGGTGAATTATGATGATAAATTTAGGGGCTGAATAAACGCATTGTCTGCAAATTCACCATTTTGTTCAATGTGCCCTCAATGCCGAATCGCCCGTTTGCGTTTGAAAACCCTTACCGATTCCTCGTATGGATGATCAACTTCAATAAACAGCCTCGATTTTTCAATCACTGCAATGACCTTTTTCTTGCCATTTCTGGTTATCGCAAAATCAGCCTGTTTTAAAACCGGCAAGAAATCTTTATCCGGAGTCTTTTTCAGATCCAGCCACAGAATATCCGCATCGCCCCAGAATGCGTATTGCGGTTTATCTGAAGCAATACTCAGCCGACGCTTTTCAGCATCCTCCCCCTGCGCGAAATACTGCTGCTGTGCCCATAAACCTATCCCCTTTTCATACGCATACTTACTCGAACGCAATTTCTTCAGACCATTGTCTATTTGAAAAATAGCGAGGACAACTAAAACGGTGACGAGAATTATTCTCGGAAGATGATGACGATTAACCCACGCTATGCTGTTTTCAAGCCGCGAATCACCGGCTGGCGTCGGTCGTGGTATAGCTTTACCCATCAAGTCCCAGATAAATTTTACCCCGGTAACCGTGAGCGGCATCAACAATAATACATTTATCGTAAAATAGCGATAGGCAATTACCACACTGGCAAACAGGACAGTATTAAATATAATTACACTGAATAACAGCCAGTACTCGAAGATAAATTCTTTTCGTCGAATAATCACCGCCAGACCAATAATTGCTAATATCAGATAAATTGAATACGAACCACGGATAGAAGCAGTAACAAGCCGCCACAGTTTGCTGACTATCAGCTGAGAACGAGTTTTATGTGTCCTGGCAGTGTCCCAAGTTCTATGTGTGGAGCCTTTTTTAAACATGTTTTTTATGGTCTTGACCTGTCGGGAATCGGTCACCGGATAACCGGTAGTACGGTACATCCGATAGAGCTGGGGCGAAATAAATCCCAGCATCACGACAAATGCTACCAGAATATACCTGCCGCCGTTAACAAGCAGCTTAACGGAGATTTTATAACTATTTTCACGCCAGAGCAGTATAGCCACCCAACCGAGAATCAAAGGCATATAGACCAGCCCCTCACCACGAATCAAGGTAAGTCCCGCAAGTGCGATACCCAGTAAAGTAATCTTAAACCAACTTTTTTTATGGAAAAAACTTAATACCAGCCAGATCGACCACAACAGGAAAAATATCTTGCCTGAATTCAACAATCCAGTACAACTGAAACGGATTATCTTCGGTGCCAGCAAATACATCAGACACCCCCAGGCTGCCAGCTCTTCACGTTTAAGAAACTGTTTCAGCAACGCGAACAGTGGAAATGTGGCAATAATATAAAAGAGGCCGGAAAAGAAGATCAATGCACTGAACGGATGCATTCCCAGGTAAGATAAGCAACCTGCCAGAGAGGGCATCAACGGTGGAATACGGTCTTCAAAAGCATTAGCCCAATCGCCACGTCCAAATGCCCGGGCTTCAGGACCGTAACACTTTGCAATATCATCGTAGACATCTATACAGAATAGTATATGCAACACGACAAAAACAGCCGCCAGCACAATTCCACCCCAGAAAACCTGCTTACTCAATTTACTTTTTGGAAATAACTGTTCCATAAAAAACTCCATGGTAATTCAAATCAGGTTGAAAAGCTTAACTTTTATTCTAAAACTAACAGGAAATCACTTTGTCCGTCACTGCACGCACTTGGGCAGCTATGATAACAGAATATTTTTCACCACAGAGGACACAGAGAAAATAAAAGATAGTGCCTACCTTTTTTATTATACAAAAAATCTAAGCATTGGGTTCTAAAAAAACTCTGTGCTCTCTGTGGTTCATAACTGTTTTTTATTATCTTATGCTGTCTGACAAAGTTTCAGTGTCACCGGTTATGTTCAAGATATAATATAAAAGCAATGACAAATAAGTCAACCAGTATCCTGCGACTTCTAAGACACGTTCGCAGTCACGTACCAGATACATCGCCAATTATGTTATTTACCACAGAGCACATAGGGTACACAGAGCAAAACGACAGGGAATGCTTAGATTTTTTTTGTTTTATTTATCCTGTATCATCCTGTAATCCTGTCTAAAATGCAAAAAAAACGCCCCGTGCTGTTAAGCTAGGGGCGTTGTCATTGACTAAAAATGCTTAGGCATCTTTAATCGCTGCCTGGGCAGCTGACAGACGGGCGATTGGTACCCGGTATGGACTACATGAAACATAGTTCAAGCCAATCTGATGACAGAACTCAACGGTCTTAGGTTCGCCGCCATGTTCGCCACAGATGCCTAATTTGATATCAGGACGTGCTGCCTGGCCTAAGTCGATAGCCATTTTCATCAGTTTGCCAACTCCAGTCTGATCCAGGACTTCAAACGGATCGTAGTCGTAGAATGCTTTATCAACATCTTCAACGTAAGGAATCAGGAATTTAGCTGAATCGTCACGACTGAATCCGCAAGTCATCTGAGTCAAGTCATTAGTTCCGAAACTGAAGAATTCTGCTTCAGCAGCAATTTCGTCAGCGGTCAGTGCCGCTCTCGGCACTTCAATCATTGTCCCAATTTTGTATTTGATGGTTTTGCCGGTTTCAGCAAATACCGCATTAATCACTTCCAGAGAAATATCTCTGCAATAGGTGTACTCTTTAACCGTGCCAACCAATGGAATCATGATTTCAGGATTTACTTCAATACCTTTATCTGCTACCTGAATCGCGCCTTCAACAATTGCTCTGACCTGCATTCTGAGAATTTCAGGATAGACAACTGAAAGACGGCAGCCACGGAAACCAAGCATTGGGTTAAACTCATGCAGAGCTTCAACCTCTTCTTTGATGACCGAAGCTTCAATGCCGAGCTCTTTAGCAACTTCTGCCTGACCTTTCGCATCGTGTGGCAGGAATTCATGCAATGGTGGATCGAGCAGACGGATAGTGCCTGGAAGTCCATTCAGAGCAGTGAAGATACCGTTAAAGTCTTCACGCTGGATTGGCAGGAGTTTTGCGAGCGCAGTTTCGCGCTCTTCAAGACTGTTCGCGAGAATCATTTCACGCATTGGAATAATTCTGTCGCCTTCGAAGAACATGTGTTCTGTCCGGCACAGTCCGATACCTTCAGCACCGAATTTAATCGCCATTGCGGTATCGGCTGGAGAATCAGCGTTAGTCCGAACGTCCATGGTACGCAGTTCGTCAACATAACCCATAAATTTGTTGTAGTTAGTGAACAGTTCTGAATCTTCAGCTTTCATTTCACCATCAAGCACCTGAACAATTTCTGAAGGTTTAACTGCGAGCTGTGTATTGTAAACATTGCCGGTAAAACCGTCAAGTGAAATAACATCGCCCTGTTTGATGGTTTCGCCATCAATAACCATTGATTTACTGGCGTAATCAATCTTGATTGCTTCAGCACCTGAAACACAAGGACAACCCATACCACGAGCGACAACCGCCGCGTGACTGGTCATACCGCCACGAGCGGTAAGAATACCCTGAGCAACCGCCATACCGCCGATATCTTCAGGACTGGTTTCAATCCGTACCAGAATAATTTTTTCACCGGCAGCTGACATCTCTTCAGCTTCATCAGCTGAGAAGACAACTTTACCACATGCGCCACCCGGACTGGCATTCAGCCCTTTTGTCGCAACTTTACCAGTGTAATCTTTAAGGTCAAGAATCGGGGCAAACAGTTTACCGAACTCATTAGCCGGAACCCGACTAACAGCAGTGGCTTTATCAATCAAGCCCTCTTCAACCATTTCTACCTGAGATTTCAACCATGAGAAGACAGTTCTTTTACCGTTACGGGTCTGTAACATGTAAAGTTTGCCTTCCTGGATAGTAAACTCAATATCCTGCATATCTTTGTAGTGCAGTTCGAGTTTTGAACGGATTGCTACCAGTTCATTGTAAACTTCTTCATTAACATCTTTCAGGGTGTCAATGGTCAGTGGTGTACGAATACCCGCAACTACGTCTTCACCCTGGGCATTCATCAGGTATTCACCATAGAACATATTTTCGCCGGTAGATGGGTCACGGGTAAATGCAACACCTGTACCAGATGTTTCACCCATGTTACCAAAGACCATCGCCTGAACGTTTACAGCAGTACCGAGCAGACCACGAATATCATTCATCTGACGATATTTAATCGCCCGTGGGTTGTCCCAAGAGCTGAAAACCGCATTGATAGCGGCAAAGAGCTGTTCGCGTGGGTCAGTAGGGAAGTCTGAACCAATGGCTTTTTTGTAAACTTCACGATAACGATCAACCACAACTTTCATATCGTCTGCGGTCAGGTCTGTATCGTTTTCAACACCCTGTTCTGCTTTCACGTCAGCAAGTGCAGCTTCAAAATCATGATGTGGAACGCCCATAACAACATCACCGAACATCTGCATGAAACGACGGTAGCTGTCCCAGCCAAAACGCGGGTTGCCGGTTTTTTTGATAATAGCTTCAACTACAGTTGGGCTCATGCCCAGGTTGAGGACGGTATCCATCATACCCGGCATAGATTGAGCCGCGCCGGAACGAACAGATACTAACAGTGGGTTTTCTGTATCACCCAGTTTTGCGCCCATTTCCGCTTCGAGTTTGGCGATATTAGCATCAACCTGTTCTTCCATGCCTGCTGGATATGTACCGTTTTCAGAGAAATAGCCGCAAGCTTCAGTTGTGATGGTAAATCCTGCCGGTACTGGAAGGCCAATACTGGTCATATCGGCTAAGTTAGCTCCTTTTCCACCTAATAATTCTTTCTGGGACGCAGTCCCTTCTGTAGAATCTCCTCCGAAAAAATAGACAAATTTTTCGGAACAATTACAATTACATGAACATGACATAAGTTCATTCCTTTATTTTATGGTTATAGTTGAATACGGTCAGGGAGCTTATTCAAAGCTCTCCAGTGCAGCCATAATCTTATCTCTCTCAGGGTTGCGTTCAACGCCCATCAGCATGAACGACCCTTTGACGACTGCGGGGAATTTAATTGCCAGAACATAAACTCTGCCATTTTTTTCTATATTGTCAATTTTTTCCCGCTGTTTTTTTATATTAACATCGTATTTATAGATGCCAATTTCCTTGCCACCGATAGTAACGGCAAACGCCCGGCTTGCACTGACCAGCTTGGGTTCAATCGGCTGAACCTGTTCCACTTTGATTTTCTGGCTTACCATGTGGTTGACCAAGTCCTCAATGTGGAGATAATTATTAGAAACCTTGCCAGTAGTGCATGATGACAGCGCGACCGCCATGACAAACCCAGCGATATAAATTTTCAGTTGCTGAATTTTTTTTCCCGCTTGCATCATAATGCTTACGCTTCCTTTGATCTCGCCCCGATCTTTTTATGCCAGATTGCAACAATCGGGCTGGCGACAAAGATTGAAGAATAGGTACCGATAATAACCCCGATCAGCATGACAAAA
Source organism: Victivallaceae bacterium (assembly GCA_021647315.1). GTDB lineage: Bacteria > Verrucomicrobiota > Lentisphaeria > Victivallales > Victivallaceae > JAKIUY01. Next base: position 12,616 of record JAKIUY010000047.1, on the reverse strand, counting down.
ACAAAATCGTTAATGGCAATACCGCCGAAGAAGTAAAGAACCAGCAACACCAACAAGGTAGTGACTGAGGTCAGAATTGTCCGGCTCAATGTCTGATTAATACTCTTATTGATAATCTCCTTGTAGGTGTCACCTTTAAGCAGATTGGTATTTTCACGAATTCGGTCAAAGACCACAATCGTATCATTCAGCGAGTAACCGATAATGGTCATCAATGCCGCTATAACCGGTAGTGAAATTTCTTTATCCAGCATAATGTAAATGCCAGTGGCGATGATTACGTCATGCACCAAGGCAATGATTGATGCCACCGCATAGGCAAATTCGAACCGGAAAGAGATATAGATGACAATCCCGATCAGAGCCAGGAAAATAGCCAGCGCTGCCTGATCACGGAAAGTTTTACCAATTAAACCACCGAGCGATGACTCACTCCCGCCTTTCAGTTTCAGCTCTGGAAATTTAGCATTCAGTATTTTTCCGATACTGTCTTTAGGACCACCTTTTTTGCTGCTGATTTCGACTTCGTCACGAATCAGAATTTCCAATTTACTATTATCTTTCTGTGATAAAGTACTTGACTTATAGGTGACTTTCGGGTTCTTATACCCAGCATTATTAAGTTCTTTTTTTATCGTATCTTCAGCCACCCGCTGACTGTAGTCAAAGGTTATCTGAGTCCCACCGGTAAAGTCGATGCCGATAGCTTTTTCACCTTTAGTTGCGACGATGACAAAACTACAGGCAATCAAGGAGATTGAAATTAATGCTGCCAATTTGCGTTTACCCAGAAAATTGATGCTTGTATGTGACAGCAGGTGGCACATGGTCAATTTTTTGAATGAAGCCCAGCGACTCATAGAGTCAAACATCAGTCGGGTCAGGAAGAGCGCAGTAAACATACTTGTCGCAATCCCGATACTCAACGTGACCGCAAAACCTTTAATCGCTCCTGTACCGAAATACATCAGAATCAACGCTGTGAACAGCGTGGTCAAGTTGGCATCAAGAATCGTGATAAATGCTTTACTGTAACCTGTATCAATAGAATTCTGTAAACCTTTGTTTTTATTCAGCTCTTCGCGGATACGCTCAAAAATCAGCACGTTGGCATCAACCGCCATACCGATAGTTAGAATCATCCCGGCAATACCCGGCAGAGTCAGGGTGGCACTGAATGCCGCCAATGCTCCGAGAACAAGAACAATATTTACGCCGAGCGCAATTACTGCCACAACTCCGGCCCGAAGATAGTAGGTCAGCATGAACACCATAACCACTGACAGGGCGATAATACCAGCCCAGATACCGTTAGTTACATTGTCCGCACCCAGTGTCGGGTCGGTGTCGAAAATAGCCGAAACGGCAATTCTGACCGGCAAACTGCCGCTGACCAGCGCGTCTGAAATATTTTTTGCTTCTTCATTTGAGAAACTACCGGAAATTTCCGCGCTGCCGTCGGTAATGGCACTGCGAATAACCGGCGCACTGTAAAGCTTGCCGTCAAGCACAATTGCCAGAGCCCGGCCTTTGTACTCTGTGGTAACTACACCGAACCGCTTGGCACCTGTAGAGTTGAAGCGGAGAATAATCTTTAATTGGCCAAACGAATCTTTAGTTGGGAAAGCGTCACTAATATTTTTACCAGTCATAACATGTTTGCGTTTGACAAAGTAGTAACGTGTTACCGATTTCTCACCAGGCTTGAATTCTTCATTGCTCATTACTCGGTAGCCGACCGGCGGCAAGAATTTTTTACCGGAAGCCTTCGCCGCCAGGTACTGTTTGACCAGTCTCTCATTGTTTTCATGAACTAGACAAAAACGCAGTTTCGCGCTCATTTCAATCAGTTTTAGCAGTTGAACTTTTTCGTCCTTGGAGACTACCGGAACTCTGAGTGAGATAAATTTATCTCCTGCCGGAGAGATTTCCGACTCGAAAATCTGTTGGCTTTCCATTCTGGAACGGAGAATTTCAATTGCCAGGTCGCGGAAGTTTTTGAACTGCTCTTTCTGGCTCGCTAACCGTGCCTGTTTTTCAGCATCTGAAAGATTTTTCTGGACAACTTTCTCTTGTTTTTTATCAGGAATAAGTTCAAGCATAAACTCAACCCCACCATTAAGGTCGAGCCCAAGGCGAATCGAACTGCTGGCTTTTTTCCTGACCAGACTGATAACATCACGGTTATCACTGATATCTTTTGTCGGTTTGATTAAATCTTTCAGGACAACCCCGTCCTGCTGCGCCGCCGCCAGCAGTGCCATTGAAGGAAATATGGAACTATCTTTTGCCTGCAGTTCTTTGGCATTAGTAATTAATTTCTTTACCGCCGTCGATTCAGGATCTTTTACCACACTTTCAAAAGTTTTATAAAAATCACGCTGATACAGCGGGTGAATTGAAAATGCGAATACCGCAATCACGACAAGCGCGAAAAACCATCTAAAAAATACCGGTCTTTTATTCATTAATTTAATCCTTGGCTTAGTTATTTGCTCTGCTGGTCAGTTGCCGGAATAACCGTGGAAACTCCGCTACGGTTAATCTCAACATTGACTTTATCGGCAATTGAAACGACGAAAGTTTGATCCTTGACTTCAATAATCTTGGCATAAATACCACCGGCTGTGACGATTTCGGTTCCGCTGGTGATGGAATTAATCATTTCCTGACGTTTTTTCGCCTGTTTTTTCTGACTCCAGATCATAAAGAAAATCATCAGACCGAAAATAATAATCATCGGCATCATTTGAATCAGAGCATTTCCCTGCGGTTTAGTTGCAGCTTCAGCGGCAAATAGTAATATAGACATTTTTATCTCCTGCATTGTTATTGCGTTATATTTAAAAATTAGGAACAAAAAATATACATCAAAAACCGCAAATAGCAAGCAAAATAGCGATTTATGAGCGATGAATGGAGTTTTTTGTTAAAGTATAAACTTTTGCCAGTATGCAGATCACTTTAAAAACATCCTGATATTACTCGGTATAAGCCCGTCTGCCATCTTTAATAAACCCTATATGGAGAAATATTTAAGCTGAAAACTAAACACCGTCGGATATTTGCCGGGCATAAAAAAAGCGCCCCGCGAACGGGACGCTTATCATCACTCTTATTTAAAGAACAATCTTAGCCAAGACGAGCTTCAAGCTCATCCATCTGCTTTTTTATCCGCGCAGGAAGCTTGTCACCAAATTTAGCAAGATATGCTCTTGCATCAACAAGTGTAGCTCTGAAAAGGTCACTATCAACCTTCATCAACTCTGCCCAGTCTTCAGCTGGGATATCCAAGCCATCAAGTGACAAATCACCATCAATCGGCATCAGACCAATTGGTGTTTCGCGTGCTTCAACTTTACCTTCAACACGGTCACACATCCATTTCAGAACGCGGCTGTTTTCGCCGAATCCAGGCCATAACCATTTGCCATCATCAGTTTTACGGAACCAGTTAACATAGAAGCAACGTGGCGCATTTTCGCCCAGTTTGTCACCCATGTCAAACCAATGCTGCATGTAATCACCAGCATGGTAACCAATGAACGGCGTCATGGCGAATGGATCAAAACGCAAGCTGACATTACCCAAGTCAAGTGCCGCAGCAGTTGGCTCAGATGATGCTGTTGCACCCATGTAAACGCCTTGGTCAAAGCTGAATGCTTCGTGAACCAATGGAATAGTTGTTGAGCGTTTGCCACCGAAGACGAAAATGTCAATCGGTACACCGGCAGGATTTTCCCAATCTTCGCAGATAACAGGACATAGTTCAGCGCGAGCAGTGAAACGTGAGTTAGGATGTGCGCCTTTAATGACGTTACCAGCTTCATCTTTCATACCAGGCTTCCATGGGTTATTCTTCCAATCGGTTCCACCTGTACATTCAACGCCCATATCTTCCCACCAGACATCGCCATCATCAGTAACTACTACGTTAGTAAAGATTGCATCTTTGCGACAGCTCGCAAGTGCCATAGGGTTAGAGTATTCAGCTGTTCCAGGTGCAACACCAAAGAATCCAGCTTCTGGGTTAATAGCGTAAAGTTTGCCATCATCACCCTGTTTCATCCAGGCAATATCATCGCCGATGGTTTCAACTTTCCAACCTGGAACAGTTGACTGCAGCATCGCGAGGTTAGTTTTACCACAAGCTGATGGGAATGCAGCAGCAATGTGGAATTGTTTGCCTTCAGGATTAGTAAAACGGAGAATAAGCATGTGTTCAGCCATCCAGCCTTCACGTCCAGCCATTGCAGAAGCGATACGCAGTGCAAGACATTTTTTACCCAGCAGAGCGTTACCGCCGTAACCTGAACCATAAGACCAGATAAGGTTTTCTTCAGGGAAGTGAGCAATATATTTCTTTTCAATTGGAGCACAAGGCCACCGGCTGTCTTCCTGGCCTGGCTCAAGTGGAGAGCCAATAGAGTGTAGACATGGAATGAATTCGCCATCGTCGCCTAGCACTTCCAGTACTTTGGTGCTGACGCGAGCCATGATGTGCATATTGACAACAACATAAGGAGAATCAGTAATTTCAATACCAACTTTAGCAATTGGCGAACCAACTGGACCCATTGAGAAAGGAATAACGTACATGGTACGGCCTTTCATACAGCCGGTATACAATTTTTTCATGATCTCTTTGAGTTCGTTAGGATCGATCCAGTTGTTGGTAGGACCAGCATCTTCTTCTTTAACAGAAGCGATGTAAGTACGACCTTCAACGCGTGCCACATCTGATGGATCAGAGTTGAACGCAAAACTGTTAGGACGTAATTTTTCATTAAGTTTAATCGCCATGCCGGTAGCAACCATCTCTACCATCAGTCGATCATATTCTTCAGTTGAGCCATCACACCAGACCACTTGGTCGGGAGTACACATAGCTTCTACTTCAGCTACCCATGCGAGTAACTTTGCATTTTTTGTTGGAATCATTCTTAAGCTCCTTTTAGGGATTTCCTATAATAATGTTCCGGAACCTATTCCCGAAACTACTGTAAACGGTTTTAAAAACCCGCTGTTTTCATCTGCAATGTATCTGCCGGATAATAACAATCTCAACTATTTTTGAGTATCGTTCCAGCTTATAAATAAAAGAACCGTTAATATACGAATTATTTGTCCTGTTTTCAAGTCTAGACTGTGCTTATTTGTGCTTTTTTACTTTTTTATGGTGATTAATAGTTATTTTTTTGATTTTTTTCATATAATGATTTGTAATCTGCCTGTTTTGCTCTATTTTAACGCCTCATTGAAACATGCGAGTGTAGCTCAGCTGGTAGAGCATCACGTTGCCAACGTGATTGTCGTCGGTTCGAATCCGATCACTCGCTCCAGTTTTAACCCCATCAATTTTTTATTCCCAATTTTCGTTTCAAAGCTTCATGCTTAGGGTTACGTTATTTATTTTAAATATAACCGGCGTTCCCGAGACCTTTTTTATACAGGATTAGACCGCATTCGAAAAGGTCGCCAAATCAGTGGTTTCACTGCGTGGTTTTCAACAGGCGATCTCCGAGCGCAAGTAACAAAGCATAACTAAACCAGAGCACCGCAGTAAGCTCCAACTAAACACCTTTTTTTATGTCGCCACCTAACGGGGCTGGACAACTTTTGAACGGAATACCATGAGCTTACGCACCACGGCTGCTAAACTTCTCCGCTTTGCGGGATAAAAAAGTGGTATTCAATTAGACAATTACGTCTGTTCACATAATGAGCTCTACTCAACCTCAAACGGCAGAATTTGCCACCTGTTTTAGTTGAACCGGAAAACCTTTCCGAGTACCGTCTAATTGTCCTCAAGTGTTTTGCATTCCTGTGAGAATGGGGTTAGGTTGCGGTTGCTGTCATCAAACAGAGTTACAGCTGAACGGTTACCGTAAAATGCGTGAACTATTGTTTTTCCTGTAGCGGGGCGTGATAATGCAATATCAATACTGTTGTCGGGATTAATTGATGCCTTGATATCGGCAATTAATCCATTTTCATCTTCAACAGTAAAGTCTGTGATAAAATTATTCGTGACCCAGTTTCCTGAAAGATTGCGGAAGTTCAGTTTGATTTGATCACGTTGCTCTGAAGCAAAAACAATGGTTTCTGGTTCTGGGAATGTTGCAATGATTTCCTTGCCATAGCTATGTTGCAAAGCGGTATCGGCAAAACGTTGTCCGAGAATAACATTGGCGGCGGCACTATTATGAATTACATCAGACAGTGGCAACCCCGCGCTGACTGTTAGGTGAACATGGTTGTATTGACGGGCAAACTGACGTTGGATCTCCCGCATTTCGCTCCACATGCAGCCCAGCTCTGGATCTGGATTGATATAACAGTTTAACTGACCGGTAAAAATATTCACCGAACCAAAATTAGCCCTGAACAACTCTAACAGTTTCTTGAACCGCTCTGGGTAGAGTTCAAGTTTCTTTGCATTCATGGCGTCACTTTCACCCTGATGCCATAAAATACCGGCAATAGTGCCTCCAGTTGCGCTGTTTACCATGTCCAGCATATTGTCAAACAGAACTGCCGGTTGTCCGTCATCTTTAACCCACTGGCAGATACTGCTGCCTCCCAAAGCACAGGGAATTAAACCGATGGGAATATTGCATTCACGGTGAATTTTTCCGGCAAATGCCAGCCATGGACTGTGCCCATGAAAAATTGTGGTAATTGTTATTGGATGTAGCGTGTCAGTGGCGTCTTCAAGTGGATGGATTGCCAGTTTCCACTGCTCATTGTTGCCGAACAGATGAACTCCGAGGCGCGGTGGATCATCAGCCTGCCCCAACCCAGTGCCTGAAGCGTTGCTCTGACCTGTAATGACATAAACATCGCCAATACCCAGATGGTGCCGATAATCGCCACGCAATGGGCGGGTGTCTTCGGCATACGGACGGGTGATTCTGGTTTCAAGTCGGTAGAGGCCGCCAGTTGGGATATGTTTAAGTTCAACTGAAAAAGTTTGTTTAGCTAGATCAATTTCGGCATCCTGCCAGTCGAGTCGATGTGAGACTGGCGATCCGTCATTTTCATTGACCAGCCTGACCTGAATATCAAATTGTGTTTCAGCTGTTTTCCAGCAACCTTCAACGGCAAACGCCCCGCAATTATTCTTATCCCGTTGAATTATCTGCCAATCATCAGGAGCCGCAGTAATAGTTACGCCAACATTCTGCATAGAGTAATTCCTTGTCAAGTTTTATTTATAAATTCTTTCCAATGAAGCAATCGCTTTCCGTAACCGTTAAGCTTGGCAATTAAGGCTGCCACGTGTCACATTCCGCAACGTGGTCACGCGAAAAGTCTGCAACTAAAACATTTCGAACAGCGTCTATTTAGTGGGTAAATTTAGGCAAAAAGAATGGCAGTCCCGCAGGGACTCGAACCCCAACATAATGAACCAGAATCACTTGTGCTACCATTACACCACGGGACTGCGCAAAACAGAACCCATAATATGGTCTTGAAATGCTAAAAGTCAACCTGCTTTGTGCTTTTTCTGTTTAATTTTTCAGCCTCATTGTAATAAAGCCGGCATTTGTCGCACCAGCGACAGGGCACTTAAACATAACCGGCTGCGCCGGAACTGATAAAAACAAAAAATTTTAGCAGCGAATGCGCTAATTTTAGAACAAAATCCTTAACAGCTTAATTTTTTTTATTTGCGCATTCGCGGCTAAAATACAATTCCCTATTAGATTAAAAAAAGCTTCACGGTTTTCCGTGAAGCCTTTATGCATTATTTAGCAACTATTAAAACATGTACAAGTCAGACGAATGTCTGCTTCCGTAGCGACGTTAGTCGCGGAGTGAAGCAGTATACGCCAGACAAATGTCTGTTAGTTACTTTCGCGTGGGGTATATGAGGTGTGCAGCAACTCATGCGCCCGATGACTACCCGGCTTTTCGAGATATTCATCATAAAGCTTAATGATATCAGGATTCTGGTGAGATTTGCGAATTGGTTTATCCGCATCCGCAGCATAGATAGCCTGTTTACGTTTTTCAAGAATTGATGAATCATTGCGGACATAAGGCTGACCACCGCCATTCAGACAACCGCCTGGACATGCCATAATTTCAATAATATGATATTCCGTTTCACCGCGTTGAATCTTTTCCAACAATTTTCTGGCATTACCGAGACCGGAACTGATTGCGGCTTTAACCTCAATACCGGCCACATTAACAGTTGCTTCCTTAATACCTTCCAATCCACGTACAGCGGTGAAGTCAATATCCTTGAGATCTTCACCGGTGAGCCAATCGGCTGCAGTTCTTAATGCTGCTTCCAGAACACCGCCTGAAGAACCAAAAATAACCCCGGCTCCGGTTGACTCACCCAGTGGGCTGTCATATTCACTTTCCTGCAGGTCAGTAAATTTAATACCGGCCTCTTTAAGCATATCGGCAAGTTCACGGGTTGAGATAACAATATCAACATCCGGCACACCATTATTGCTGAATTCTTCACGGGATGCTTCATATTTTTTCGCCAGACATGGCATAATAGAAACTACTGTGAGATCTTCCGGTTTCACGTTGATTTTTTCAGCATAATAACTCTTGGCAATCGCACCGAACATCTGTTGCGGTGATTTCGCGGTTGACGGCATATAGATCAGTTCTGGGAACTGGTGTTCGAAAAACTTAACCCAGCCCGGACAGCATGAGGTCAGGATCGGCAGATTTTCACCTTTCTTGACCCGGTCAATAAATTCCGTGGTCTCTTCCATAATAGTCAGGTCAGCCGCAAAGTCGGTATCGAATACCTGATCAAAGCCAAGCATCCGCAAAGCAGTAACCAGTTTGCCGGTTGCAACACTGCCGGGTTCCATGCCGAATTCTTCACCGATGGCAACTCTAACCGCCGGAGCAGTCTGAACAACTACAGTTTTTTTCGGATTGTTAAGTGCCAGCCAAACTGGATATTTATAGCTCTGAGCAGTTAATGCGCCTACCGGACATGCGACCACGCACTGACCGCAGAAGGTACATTTAGTTTCATCCAGCGGTTTCATCGCAGCCGGGCCGACAACGGCTTCAAAACCGCGTCCGACACCACTGAGTACGCCAACCGTCTGAACTTCGTTACAGGCAGTTTCACATCTGCGGCACATGATACATTTATTCAGATCGCGAACAATAGCTTTATTGGCCAGGTCGATCTCATATTTAGACTCTTCACCAGTATAAAGCAGGTGATGCAGATCGAGATCCGAAGCCAAATCCTGCAACTGGCAGTTACCGTTTTTCTCGCAGGTCAGACACTCTTTCGGGTGGTCTGAGAGCAATAGATCCAGCATTGTCCGACGGGCATTAATTGCCCGGATTGTATTGGTTTTTACTACCATGCCTTCTTCCGCCGGAGTACAACATGCCGGAGCGAGGTTGCGGCGATTTTCAACTTCAACTACACAAATCCGGCATGAACCGGAGCGATGTTCCAGATTGAAACAGTCCAATGCCATATGGCACAGGGTCGGTATTTTTATATCAATGGTCGCAGCTGCATGAAGGATGGTAGAGCCATCCTCAACCGTTACCGGTGTATTATTAATCTTTAAGTTAATCATTTATAAATCTCCTGAGATTTGGCAATGTTCGCTAGTTGCGGTCAATAGCATGGAACTTACAAGCGTGGAAACAGATGCCGCACTTGATACATTTTTCCTGATCGATCCGGTGTATTTCCTTACGTTCGCCGCTGATACAGTCCACTGGACAGTTTCTGGCACAGATCGTACAACCGACACACTTGTCATTAATTTCGTATGAAATCAGGTTAGTACAGACCCCGGCATCACACTTCTTATCTTCAACATGAGCCAGATATTCATTCTCGAAGTTGGCCATGGTTGACAATATCGGATTAGGTGATGTCTGACCAAGGCCACACAATGCAGTATCTTTAATGGTATGTGAGAGGTCTTTCAGTTTCCTGAGAGTCACATGATCAGCCTTACCATTACAAATATCGGTCAGCATTTCATGCAACCGTTTATTGCCGATGCGGCATGGGGTACATTTACCGCATGATTCATCCAGAGTGAATTCCAGGAAGAATTTAGCGATATTGACCATACAGTCATCTTCATCCATCACGATCATACCGCCTGAACCCATCATTGAACCCAGAGCAATCAGACTGTCATAATCAATTTTAGTTTCGAGCTTATCAGCCTTGAGACAACCGCCTGAAGGGCCGCCAGTCTGAACCGCTTTAAACTCTTTACCGTCACAAATACCGTTACCGAGACCGAAAATGATATCCTTAAGTGTTGTGCCCATCGGGACTTCCACCAGACCGACCTTGTCAACCTTTCCGGCCAATGCGAACACTTTAGTCCCCGGAGAGTTTTCAGTACCAATCTTTTTGAACCAGTCAGCACCATTTCTGATAATTGCCGGAATGTTGGCATAAGTTTCAACGTTATTAACGATAGTCGGTTTTTTCCACAGACCGGAAACGGCCGGGAATGGTGGCTTGAAGGTTGGTTCGCCGCGCATCCCTTCGATAGAGTGGATCAACGCAGTCTCTTCACCGCAGACAAAGGCACCGGCACCATATTTGAGTTCAATCTTGAAATCAAACCCGCTTCCCAGAATATTCTTACCCAGTAAACCAAGCTCTTCAGCCTGTTCTATCGCAATCTGCAACCGTTTAATGGCCAGCGGATATTCAGCCCGGATATAGATAACGCCATGTTTGGCGCCAATCGCAAAACCGGCGATGGTCATCGCTTCCAATACTGAGTGTGGATCGCCTTCCAGCACCGCACGATCCATAAATGCGCCCGGATCGCCTTCATCAGCATTACAGATCATATATTTTTCTTCGCTATCCTGTGCCGCGGCAAAACTCCATTTTCTGCCGGTTGGGAAACCGCCACCGCCACGGCCGCGCAGACCTGAAGCGATAATTTCATCAATAACTTCCTGTGAACTCATGCCGGTCAACACTTTACCCAGTGCCTCATAGCCTGAATTCGCAATGTATTCATTGATTTTTTCAGGATTTATCCGGCCACTGTTTTTCAGCACAATTCTAGCTTGAATTTTATCACTGGCAGCCTCATCTTCCGGATAGTACCAAGTTTTTTCAACAGTATCGACGCCGGCAATTGGTTTAGCCGCCTTGCGCGCTACAATATGTTCAGCATCTTCCGGCTTAACATTACCGTAAACCATACTTTTGCCGGTTTTGGTTTCAATAACCTCAATGCTCGGTTCGCTATGACACAGCCCCATGCAACCGGTTTCAATAATATTAAATGTCTTTTCAAGACCCTTTGCCGCCACTTCGCTTTTCAGAGCGTCCAGAACCGGAGTAGTGCCAGCGGCAATTCCGCAGGTGCCCATAGAAACCAGGACACAAATATCAGCCGCAGATCTGCCATTAAGGCTCGCTGCCAACTGATTAAGTTTATCTATAGAATCAATCATAATTATTCCTTAATTATTCGCAATCATTGATGATTTCAGGAACCATCTGTTTGGTTACATTGCCATAAACTTTATCGTTTACCATGACCACCGGTGCCAGACTGCAGGCTCCAACGCAACGCAGACCGCCCAACGAAAATTTGCCATCTTCAGCAGTTTCGCCCTCTTCCAGATTGAGGTAACGTTTAAATTCATCCAATATCGCTCCGGCACCTTTAACAAAACAGGCGGTTCCGGTACAGACATTGATTTTATAATCACCAACTGGCGTGTCGGTAAAGAATGAGTAAAAACTGATTACTCCATAAACCTCAGAAAGATGCAGGTTTAGTCTGTCAGCGACAAATAACTGCACACTTTCCGGCAGGTAGGTGAATATTTCCTGCGCTTTATGCAGGGATTGAATAAGATAACCACGATTCTTCTCGCGGTCATCACTCAGCGGCAATGAAGCTATATAGGCTTCGAGCTCGGCACGCTTCTCCGGAAACTGCGCCAACAGATCCAGTTCTTTGTCACAATCGCAACAGTTAGTGCATGACATAATTAGTCTCCTAAAATAATAGTAAAATTTCTCAAGATAACCGGCTCCGCCGGGACTTTTCAGACAGGATTAACAAGATTGACAGGATTTTTTATTTTATCCTGTTTTATCCTGTTATCATGTCAAAAATACAATTTCCTATTAGGTTTAAATATTCCGAAAATAACTCAATAAATATCACTTTCGACTGCTTTAAGACGTTTTTCGTTCAAAAAATATCAAAATACCAAAATATGGAACATATAATATAGACTTTTTATCGAAAAAAACCATATTATATAGAGATAAAAACACTTTTTTTTACAAAAAACATGAATTTTGGCAGAAATTGATGCAGAATAGTAAAGCAACAACAAAATTTTGGCAGAATCATGATGGGTCTGATATGCAGAACACACGTTTCGTAAGATAAAAATCCAAAATAAACTCCACCAGCATTGAGCCCGTTTGTCAAGTCCCAAAGCCTGTTTTTCTCGATTTTTTTGTTGTTTCAGAATCCGGCTGCCAGTGATACCACAGCCAGGCTAATTGAATTGCTAATCGGCGTAACTCAGTATTTCCTTGATCAATTCCTACGGTAAGGTGGTTTGACAGTTGACTTTCATACGTAATTGC
>JAKIUY010000184.1 GCA_021647315.1 Victivallaceae bacterium | reverse complement strand
GCAGTATCGGGACTTTCAATCGCATGCGCCCGGTAAAGTTCAGCATAACAACTTTTGATCTCGGCAGCAGCAGAAAATGTTTGACCGACCAGAAAATTCATTACATTCAAAAAATGGGCATTGGCATTATTAAACTGACTGTCCAGAACCCAGGCTCCGTTAACATTTAGCTTACCCGCCCAACCGTTACGGTTATAATAGATACTGTCACGACTCCACAGTGCTTTTGATTTTATACTTACAAGCTTCCCCAGTTTACCATCTATCAATATCTGTTTGACCTGTGCTACATCCGGCTGATAAATAAACTGATAGCCCACCGCGACAAACTTGCCGGTTTCATTAACCACCCGTTGCATTTCTATCACTTCCTGCACCGTTGCCGCCGCCGGTTTTTCGACAAAAACATTTGCCCCTGAACGCATTGCGGCAATACTCATCGGAGCATGCATATTGATACCGGTCGGAATAAAACATATATCAACCTTGCCGGCAAGTTCATCAAGCATCAACTGCCAGTCTGTATAGAGTACCGTCCCCTGCTCTTTCAGCCAATCACACTTTTCAACCTCTTCAGCCTGATTTATAACTGTGGCTCCAAGAATATTCCACCTGCCCGCTTCAACACCATGTTTTAAGTCCCGGTAGTGAGTATCACCGAATCCTGATACCCCAATTATCGCTGCATTATACATAAATATCTCTTTTGTAGTTTTCATTAAAATTGCTTGTAAGAACATTACTTGTTTTTCGATAAAATTCAATCGCTTTTCTATGATCGGCAAACAGTTATTCTGAAATATTTTCTCTCTTTTTTCCCTTAATCATTTGATTTTCCCTGTAAACAAGCTAAATTCTCATTTCCCAATAAGGGCGTATAGCTCAGCTGGCTAGAGCGCTACGTTGACATCGTAGAGGTCACAGGTTCAAGTCCTGTTACGCCCACCATTTTTCTATTGAAGTTTTTCGATAACAGTGATATATTGCTTTCAGAGATTGATACAGTTCAGAATGATATTATATAGGAAACGTGTCGAAATTGAAAATAAAATCCTTTGACAAATTACTTGATAATCCTACAGCGGTCTATCCTTCTGTTTCTGACATTCATTATAGTGTTCTGCATTATTGTTGGCTATATTGGGAGTCGCATTGAAAAAAAATCGTGACAGACTATTAAAAGTGAGGTTAATGCCTGGGTTGATAATTTTGGTTGCTGGATACAAATTAAAAATATCTAACTTGAAAACTATATAGAAAACGGAGACAATAGATAGTTATGAAGCAAAAAAAAGTAAGTGTTGTTTTCAAATACATTTTGTCAGCCATATCAAGGAGGGTTATAAAAATGATTTCCTTGCCATTATTAATACTTACAGCGACTGCATCTAACGATACTCAAGCTGCTACAGCTAAATTCACCAAAGGTGGAACTGCCAGACTGGAGGCAGAAACAGCACAGATTAACCATGACCAAGCGGAAATAGTCAAGCAAAAATCATTTTCCGATAAACGGGGTGTTGCGCTTAAAGTCAAACGTTCCAGTAATATCAAAAAAACAGACAGCAAACCAGACTTAATCTTCACTTTACAGGTTCCGCAAGCCGACCGTTACTGGATTCGTTCACATGCCGCTGTTGATGCCGCAACCGGCAAACTGATGAAAAAAGCCAAAGGTAAATATGATTCATTGCGCCTGATGTTAGCCATTGATGACGGGCGTCCGACCAAACGGGTGGTATTTGTCCCGTGGCGACCAGCTGATAGTTGCAAACAAACCCTGGGTAAATTCAAATTCAATGGGAAAAAACAGCAAATAAAAATCTGGTTGCCAACCGGTGTACGGCTTGACTACCTGCAAATCAGCCCATACCGAGCACCCAAAGTTCCGGCTGCCGTAAAAAAATACCAACCTAAGCTTGTTCCTCCGGCATCCCGACCGCGCATCTGGGTAAATAAACAGTCACTGCCCGCGGTTCAGGCGAATCTTGAAAAAGGTGAGAATAGACGCATCTGGAAAAAAATCAAAAAACTGGCTGACCAATCGTATAAATTCAAATTCAACCCGAACCGCGAAGTGGGTAGCAATCGTGGATTAGAACAAAGAGCAGTCGCCAAGGCGTTTGTCTATCTGATGAAAGGTGATAAAGATCGCGGTAAAGAAGCGGTTAAGTTGATTAAAGACTACTTGTCAGTCGTTGAATTCGGCAATCTGCTCGATATTACCCGGGAAGTTGGTCGTGCTATCTACTCGGCGGCTCTAGTCTATGACTGGTGCTATGAGCTGATGACACCGAAAGAACGGAATAGTATCCGCCACAACCTCATGCGGCTGGCAGATGATATGGAGATCGGCTGGCCGCCGTTCAGGCAGATGATTGTCAATGGTCACGGCAATGAAGCCCAGGTCAATCGTGACCTACTGAGCATGGCTATAGCCATTTATGACGAAGACCCGATACCATATAAATACTGTGCCTACCGTATTCTCGAAGAGCTCGTACCGATGCGCCGCTTTGAACACCAGTCGCCACGCCACAATCAGGGTACAAGTTATGGCTGGTCACGCTTTACTTGGGATATGCATGCCGCCACCATCTTCTCCAGAATGCTCGGGCATCCGGTTTTTGATAAAAACATCAACACCGTTTACAATCATTGGCTCTATATGCGTCTACCGAACAAAACTCTGTTTCGTGATGGTGATGGCTGGTCAGACGGACGCATGGCACGACTCGGCGTACTGCCTCTGCTCTGCTATGCATACAGTAATAATCCAATTATCAAAAATGATTTTGAACAGCAGGGACAATCACATTACTATTCGCTTCTAATGCTCCTGCTGAACAATCCTAACTTGAAAGCGGCAAAAGACTTCACCTCACTGCCACTAACTATTGACTTCGGACCGATTCTTGGTTCAATGATTGCCCGTACCGGCTGGAATTTTGGCAAAACATCCAATGATGTAGTGGTTGAAATGAAAGGCGGCGGGTACCATTTTGGCAATCACCAACATGCCGACGCCGGTAGTTTCCAGATATACTACCATGGGCTGCAAGCGGTTGATCTTGGACAATATCATTTTTACGGCACTCCGTATGATTACAATTTTAACAAACGATCAATCGCCCACAGTATGATGTTAGCGGTCGATCCAGATGAAAATTTTTACCGTGGTGTTAATGACGGTGGTACCAGATTTGCCCGATCGTGTCCCCGCACTCCGAAACAGGCAATCGAAAATCCAAAATTTGCCAACGGCAATATTATATCGGCAAACTTCGGCCCGTCATCACAACGGCCATTTTTCAGTTATTTTTCAGTCGACCTGACCTCGGCATATAGTAAAAAAATCAAAAAATACGTCAGAACATTCTGTTTTCTGAATATGGACAATGCAGAAAATCCGGCGGTATTGATTGTGCTTGACAATATGACGACCGCCAAAGCAAAGTTCAAAAAATACTGGCAAATTAATACTTTAAATCTCCCCAAAACCACGCCTGACGGGATCATTATCAGCAACAGCGAAGGTGGTATAATGGGGCAAGTCGACCTGAAAATGCTGATACCGAAAGCGTCAGAACGCAAAACAGAGATTCTTAGCGGCAAAGCAACCTATAATGTCTTTGGCCATCAATTTACGCCGCCTAAACAATCTCAACCGGAAGCCCATGGGCATCGCGTCATGTTCTCACCAAAAAAACAGCGGAAAGATAATACTTTCCTGACCGTCATGTCGATGACTGCCGAAAACGCACCATCATTGCCGGTGGATTTAACTGAACAGCAAACGGTCTTTGTGCTGACAATTGCCGATCGCGTGGTGATATTAAGTAAGAATGGCAAGTTACTGAGAAAAACATTCAAGATAAAAGTTGCATCGGGCAAAAAACATCAGGTACTGTTCACCGGTCTGGCTTCGGGCGACTGGAGTATTCACAGCCAGGATTGGAAAACACAATTCAATATTAAAATCAAACTGGGTAAAAACAGTGTTTTAATGCAACTGCCTGTGGGAGATTACACCATCAGTCCTAATATAATTCCAAGAGCACCAGAATACAAAGCTCCAACTGACTTTATGCCAACGCCAGCTATAACGCTTCTCAACCGCCTGTTGATTGATGGAAAAGCATTGAACCTACCATCAGCAAAAAAGACAACAACATATCAGCTCCTGCCCGCAGTTGAACTATTTAAAGCAATGAAACTGCCAACAGTCGAAAAGAGTAATACTCTGCAGCTGAAAGTCAACAACCGAACGGCGACATTCACAGCCTCTGCAACTGACTTCAAACTCAACGGGCATAGTTTTATGCTCCCCGCACCGGTTATCCACGAGAACGGGCAGTGGTTTGTTCCAGACAGCGTTATTGCAGCCTTGCTCGGACGTGATCTGATTCGCGAAGACAACGGAGTGAACTTAATAAAAAGCCGTATTCCGCATCAAAATAAATTACTCTGGATCGAGGCATCGGAGAATTCAGATACGCATAAATTATATACTATGCTCGCTGCTATTCCAGGTAGAAAAAAATATTGGTCAGCAAAAGGTAATGACATTCAACTCAGATTAATTCTTACTGAACCTACGCTTATTAAAGGGGTAGCAATTACCTGGCACCAGGGCGCAAAACGTCAGGCTAAGTTTATCCTAGAAACCAGCAGCGATGGTCGCAAGTGGAAAAAGGTTTTTGACGGCAAAAGCTCCGGCACTACCGATAAAATGGAAATTTATTCTTTCAACCCGCATAAACTCCAGCAGCTTCGCTTCAGAGGCTACGGCAATAGCAATAACAACTGGAATTCAATTATCCACTTTCGCCTGATTACAGAATAGGTAAATTAGTAGCAGGGCGAGAATGTGGACACTGTCTAAAAAATGGGCCTTATGGGAGCAATGGGACTTATGTGGTAGCGTTTTGCCACTAGGAGCTATCTATAAGCGCCCCATAAGTAAGCGTCAAATAGAACCATCTATGAAATGAACCAATTATGATTATATTTTCCATTCTTATTAATCTCAAAACGAATGGAGTGATAACATGATTGGTAATTTATCGGATCGGCAGTTTATAGTCTG
>JAKIUY010000046.1 GCA_021647315.1 Victivallaceae bacterium | reverse complement strand
CTAAAAAATAAAAATGTGCAAACTATGACTAAGCGTTGGAATGAAGACCGCAACAGTTGCCAATCGAAAATAAAATGGCAGTTTGCAACTAGTGATGCAAAGATATAACTTGAACGCTTATATCAGAACATTTAAGTTTTATTATATACTAGTCCAACGATCTATTTTTTAAACGGCCAGGGGCTGAAACCGTATGCTTTAGCTTTATTTGATTTACCAAAGTTTATTTTTGCCGCAATCGTCTTGGCTTTATGCATCGCTGAACTGACAACTTTAAATTGCAATGTCCATATTCCATCTCCAGCCTTCCGGTCTCCGTTCCGACCATTATCATACATTTTCACCAGGGCAAAACTATTTTTAAGCAGATCGGTTTTTCTGAAAACATTAAAACTTATCCGAAAAAACTCTACTGTAACCGGAACATCAGTTTTCCCGAGACGTGCCTCCAGAGTAATTTTTTCACCAGGTTTAATCGGTTTGTTCCATGCTGGATCGCCCGATCTTTTCCAGATTACCCCCAATGGCGGCAAACCGCGTACCAGCCGGAGAAATTCAACTTCAACATACCCCCGGTTAAACAAATCGATGCGATAGTATTTTTTTGCCGGCAGGGGTTTTCCTGATAGAATTCGCATATACGGGAAAGTATATATTCCCGGATGATTACCTGAAATCCATGTTCCACCGGGCAGCAAACACATTACCGGCTGTTCCCCGATTCTGGTAACTCGAAGCTGTTGATAGATGACCTTTGCCTTTATCTTGGTTATTCGTTCGGGATATAGCGGAATGTAACGCCCGAAAGCCGTCATATGTTTAGCCGAAACATTCCATAATCTTGCCCGCTTGCCCTCGACGGCGACCTGTATATTAGGTCTGGTTGCCTGCCGGGCGATAAAACTCCAGCCGGCAACAGCGGTTGGATCTTCAGCCAAAGGTGGCAGAAAATTTTCAGTCCACAGGATCTGCCCTTTACCGGGAACAAGTTCTGCGTAAACCGCAACATGACAAATGCCCCAAAGCAAAATAAAACAAAATAATTTTATTAAAAATGGTAATTTCATTATTCATTATTCCTTATTTTGTCTTATTCATAATTTCTTCCAGTTGAGCCAGTAAACGCTGCATTTTACGACGTAATGCGACAAAATCAGCTGCGGTAACCTCACCTTTAACTTTAGCAAAGCTACCTTGAAATACTTTAGGCGGTTGGTTGAGCAAATCCAGCGCCTTTGCCAGTATTGCCTGTTGCTTTGAAGTCAGTTGCCTGTTTTTAAGCTCAACGCAACGCCGTTCAATCATCTCCAAGTATTTGTAATCATCCACGCCTTCACGAAAAGCTTCAAACTGAATGGTAGGAATCGGGGTACGTTTTCCATCATATATATAGCGTTCCGGTCGGTAGGAGCCGTAGCCTTTCCAGTCATCCCACCCGCCCAAGGCGGCAAGAGCGTAAGGAATCGCCCCGTCAAGTTTATTATACCAGACGACCATGCCACTCAATAGTCGGTCATGTCTCGGATCTTCGAGCGGGTGATAATAATGCAGCCCCAGCGGAACATCGACCTTTTGCCGGCGTTTGCCGATACTCAGACCTTCGCCTGAAAAGATTGGCATATCAAGATTTGCGGGACCCAGTTTCCTGGCTCCTTCAGCTGTAATTGCTTCAGCGGTCTTCACGCCAGCCTGATGAGTTAACGCATTGATTAATCGTGCTTGTTTCAAACGTTCGCCGGTTGAGTCATAACCTGGCTCATCATGAGTAGCAATAAAGATGTTTTCGGCTGGAAAACCTGCATCCATCGCGGCTTGTTTGATTTTCCGGCAAACATCGATATAGGCCGCAATAACCGGATCATCGCCTTTTTCCAATTCCGCAGTTTTCAATTTCCATATTCTGTCAAGCCATTGATCCATCCAGTGTACCCCCTGAGCAAGGGTTAAACTGGTCAACCCATATTTTTGTCGTAGCTCAAAAGCTTTACGGATCGCATCAATATTGAATTTATAATTTGAATAATCTCTGCCGTTTTTATCAAGACGCTTCCCCTCCTGAACCATTAAACTATTCATTCCATAAGCTTTACACATAGCCAGCATCTTTTCGTAAAAGATATCTCTATCAGGATTTTTACCCATTGAATAGCGTGCGTGATTATACATTGAAAACGTTGCCCGGCTCTTTTCCAGATGCATGGGCAAAACAGTTATTTTCAGCGGAATAGATGCAAGCAATTTTCCATCAGCGGTAAATTTAATTTTCCCGGAATAATTCCCGGCTTGTTGATTGTCAGGGATATGTGCCAGTAGCCAGAATTGGCGGTTCTGAAATTCCGTGATATTAACCGGTTGTAAAATTTTTGGCTCAACAGGCCCGATTTTTTCATTGAATTTGAAAATATTACGTTTAGTTTTGTGATTCGGGATAATTACAGCATCATCTTTAACTAATAATTCCGGGACAAATACCGCTTGACTACCGACAGTAGACCCCGTTCCTGCCTGATACCAGTTCTTGACTATTCTTACTTCAATATCTGACACGGCAAACCGCTGACCGTTTTTCGTCTTCAAGTCGCTAATAGTCAATACTACTTTTTTAAGATTTTTCAATGCGAGCAAATTAACACTTGCCGGTTCATATTCCCCTTTACAGGCAATAATGTACGGTGATTTTTTAAGCTCGGAAAGTTGTGGAACAAAGTCATATTGAGTCATCCTAAAAGGTGGAACAGTAAACGGCAACGCAGTCACATTAGCATGGCTTTTCGGTAGCTTTGCCGTCAAAGTGGAGATTTCCATCTCCTGGGACAGTTTTTGCAACAGTAAAACATCAGGATGTTGCTTTAATGCCGCAAAACGCTTCCGCCACTCTCTGAGGCGGATGCCCTGTTTAATCGCTTTCAGCAAATTTCCCGCTCGGGTCAATTCATACTCAGTCGGGTCGGAGATAGTCAACGGCAGGATGCCGGTTTCGAAAATATTTTTCCCATCTGAATTAGATGCGGCAAGCCGCACGCCAGGCTGTTTCATGCCCGGTATCAGGAATGGTATTTCAAAACTATGCCGGTCACCGGCCACAAATTTGATTTCATGTTGTTTTGTGGCTTTTTTAATGCCACTTTCATAGGTTGTAACTGTAACCTTATAGGTGCCAATCTGTCCCTGAGCATCTAGCGTCATGAAGGATGATGCAGTAAGAATTTTGCCGGGCCGCCGCAGTGACCACCAGAATGATACTCTGTCGACAAAAATTGCTTCAGCAAAAAAAGCTTTGTTATGAAATGAGCCGTGCGGATTACTCCAGGCGCTGTATTCGCGGGCATGCGGGCGTTCACGACAGACATTGAAAGAGAAAATACTGCCGAGCTCAGGTTTTATGCCAACTGCTTTTACAGGAATGGCAATTTCCAGTGTCCAGCCACGGGCAAAACGGCCTGCTTTCACCTGCCATCCACTGTTCCAGTCAATTTTTCTATTTTTACTCTCCTCCATCACGCCTGAACTGTTAGCAATAAACTGATAATAATCAGCAGAATTTTCAGGTTTGATAAATATCTCAATTGAGTCATCGCGCCAAACACCACCGTCGTGGTTAGTTATTTTAGCCCTGACTTTATCCATTGCAGGTTCAAATACCTTAATTGCAAATAAAATAGACTGTTTATTGTGCAGCATTCGTACTTCAGTTTGAGCCACTGGATAATGATCACCATGTACCGTGACAAACGGTGCCAGAATCGGCGTAGCATTCCATGCTGCTTCATCCAGATTGCCATCAATCTTAACCGGCAAATCAGTAGTGGGGCATTGCGTAAAAGGGACTGTACGCTTGCCACTGTCAGCGGCTGATATATTTGCGGCAACAAATATTGCGAATAATAATAAACTATTTCTAACGTTGCGTGATACAGTTTTACGGATTGTTGTAGTTAACATTATAAAACTCCTTTTTAGTTTATGACTGATGGTTTATTTCGTTCAGGCACTATTTATGCATTCCAGTCCGGCACTGGAAAATATGGGGTGTCACTGCTATAATCTTTCAATAACTGGAAAATCAATTCACTGCGAATGTCACTGAATTCCTCTTTATACCATAGATTGTATAGTTCGTGAGGATCTTTTATCAGATCGAACAGTTCCCCGTGATCTGTTCCTGGATAGACGGTCAGGCGATATTGGTCTGTTATCAGTGCCCGCACCTGCAATCCTGTGGTCGGATCATCATTTTCAATAATTACAGAGTCTCTGATCCTGCTGTCAGCATTTTCCAGCATCGGCCTGAAACTGCGCCCCGGATAATTATTCAAAGGGGAAACAGAGCCGCGTTCGAATGGTGTTTTGAATTTCGCCCAGTCAGCTCCGGGTAGCGGAATATTACATAGATCAAGAATACCCGGCATCAGATCAATTTGTGAAATAAGCTGCCTGTTGATATTGTTTTTCGCCATTCCGGGCGCGGAGATAATCAGCGGAATATTTGTACAGCCGTTGAAGGTATAAAATGATTTCCAGATCAGACCGTGATCACCCATCATGTCGCCATGATCAGTAATAAAAATAACAATGGTATTATCTGCCTTGCCCGAACTGTTCAAAGCAGTCATAACCCGGCCGATTTCACTATCCAGATGGGTTATCATGCCATAGGTCATGGCAATAATTTCCTGCCAGTGAGCTGGGGTTATTCCAGTGTTATCACTGCCGTTAGGTTTTAATTCACCATTCAATACTTGGGCATAGTATGGTGGTAGATCTTTAATTTCACCGTTATGGGTCACCGGAAGCGGCATCGCTGCCGGATTATACATATCACAATAGGGTTGCGGTGGAGCACAGGGAGAATGCGGATCGGGAAATGAACACCAGGAGAAGAACGGTTCATCACCCGCCTGGGCAATGTGTTCAATTGTTGAATCGGCAATATAGCGGTTATAATGCAGTTCTTCCGGCAGAGCCATTTTATAGCAGGTTGGAGCTCCGGTAAGTGGTTCCAAGGCATGGTTTTCACGCAATAATTCAGGGTCGCCACCATTGCTTTTGAGCCATTCGATATAATCGCCCCAGGCGTAGGATGTATGACCGCCAACAAAGTCAACAGTCTGAAAGCCATAATATGGAGTGGGAATTCCATTGACAAGATTTTTATCCCAAAATGTCTTGCTTTCTGGGAGCTGTTCACGCATAGAATCCGGTTGATTTGGCGTAATCCAGGGGGTTAAATGTAGTTTTCCTGCTGAATGGGTTCGATAGCCGTTATCAGCCATAATTTCCGGCAGTACCGGCAAGTCGGTGCGCAATGATTGTCCGTTGACTCTTAAACCGTGATCCCGGGGGAGCAGTCCGGTAAACATTGAGGCTCGCGCTGGCATGCAGATCGGATTATTGCAGCGGGCATTGGGGAAAAAACTCCCAGCCGCCGCTAGTTTATCAAGATTAGGCGTTTTGACGATAGCATTGCCAGCGCACCCCAGATGATCAGCGCGCATCTCATCGACACAAAAAATTAATACATTCGGTTTCATTGTTAAAAATCCTTAAATTGAGCTGTTTATTTCCGTAGCTTAGCAAATATTGCATTTTAACTTAAAGCAGATATACTATAAATGCCATCTAATTTTAAAAAATACTCTAAACTAATAAGCAGTATAAAGACATGCAAGAAAAACCTTTTATATTTTCATTCCCCTGCTTGGCGAGAACTGGAATTCTTATGCTGGGCTTCTCATATACCATGTTTTTCACTCATGCATTTTCATCTGCACATGTTATGCCACTCTCTGATGCAATACTTGCTGATTTTTTTCTGCCTCAAATAATGGCAGGTGCAGCCATGGTTTCACTGCTACCAAGGGGATGTTCCATTTGGCTAACAATCCCGCTGGTATTGATGGCGGCAACAATGGTTTCTCTGGTCGAAGCACGGCTGTTGTTAGGTATGGCAAACTTGTTTGGCAAGCTAAAACCCATTACTTGGTTAGGACGTCAGAATACAACGGGTAGTACTCGACGTAAGTCTAACCATCCCTAGTATCTGTTAATATCGCCTCTTCGAGGCTTTTTATTTTTTGTCATTTTCCCCAGCTCCCGCCGAGGGAATTAATTTTACAAAACATCCACCTCAAAGAGGCAGAGTAAAATCCCTCTGATCATGTAACTTGAAAAGACCGTAGGTAATTACGAAATAGAGTTAACATTGAACAACCCTTATGCCAAGTAGCACCGGGCGAACACCTGTTAATACATCTTAATTTCAGTTATACATGGAATTGAACCGCCGTTGACATTCCGGCCAAGTTTTACTTTATCGACCATCAGGCGCAGTTTAACTGTATCCTGCATTTTGCCTTGCCAGGTGGTTCTAAACTGATAAATATTAGTCCATTTCGCAAGTTCACGCCATTTACCGTAACTCCATACTTCCAGACGCGCCGCTTTGATATTATTGGAGTAAAAGCTGAATTTATTGAATTTGACCCCATCCGGGAAAACCAGGTTAAGCTCTTTGCGGTTGCCATACCAAGGCTGCCAGCCGGGACTGTCGAAGTTACCATCCGCCAATGAATCACCATAAATCCGGCTATCACGACCGTCAACGCCACGTTGCCAATTGAATTTACCGTTACGCAAGATGTTTTTCCCAGATTTAGGATAACTTTTTATTGCGGCGATTTCAGCTTTGATCTCTTGCAGGCTTTTGAAATATGGAATCTGGTCACAGGTGGTGTAGATATGCACGTCACCGACGGCAAAGGTATCGCTGAATTTACCGCGTTTAAATGAAACAGTGCGGTTTTCGCGCAGGACAAACAGCCGTTTATAACGATTAGCACCGAAAATTGTAAAGTTAACTTTGGTCTTTTTGTCGGAACGATTGGTTGCCACAATATAAAGGTGTGATTTGCCATTTGAGGTGTATTTTTTGGTAACCACATCTATCGCACCGCCGTTTGAACAGCGAACGAGGGTTTTCTGGTCATTGCCCGCAGTCCAGGCTGGTTCCAACCAAGCCAGGGTTTCAAACATATAGTTTATCCCGATGCGGTTTTCAATATCATTCCAGTAATCGCAGAAGATAAACGGCACCACGCCGGTGGCGTGGTTGGCAACGCCTGAATAGATTGACCAGCGTGCCTGGCTGAAATCAGGCTGAACTGAACGACTTTTTTTGCCAAATTCATAATAGGAAAATATCTGCGGCATCGACCACAACCCTTTGGCCCGCCCGTTAATTGCTTTGTAACCTTCCTGCAGTTTACGGTGAATATCGGCATAATCCTGCGAAAAAGCCCGTTTGCCCTGCTGATTGATAATTGGATTGTTATATGGATGTGGCGAGATGACATCGCAGGCCGACAAGTATCGTGCTGGTGTTCGGCTGACAATTAGGCAGAGACGGTAAGGATCGGCTTTTTTTATCAACTGATAAAGTTCCTGCAATGTTTCCGCTGATAGACCGCGACATTCCGGTTCGTCAGAAAGATAGTAACCAATAGCATTACGATCATATTTTACTGCGGCAATTTTTTCCAGCACGGCCTGTTTTACCGATTCCGGCAGTTTTTTGCCCGCCTTGGCGGCCGCTTCCAACCCTGGAATACGAGTCAAGCCAACAGTGTATTTAAAGCCCAGCCGGGTTGAATCAATATTATTGCCACCCATCAGAAAGTTGATACTGCGTGGCATCCGGATGCCAGCCATTGAAATCGGAGCCAATTTAAAAATATAATTGCCATACCAGCCACGGATAAAGAGTGGTACCCCATTGACTACAGTATTGCCTTTGCGGTCAATTCTGACTTCAACGGCAGGTGCATTGCCCAGTTTAAACACGCTGGTGGATACTTGTGCCAATTCGCTACCTGAACTGGCTCGCAGTTTTATTTGCAACTGATAGGTTCCGACGGGCAGCGTTACTGCCGGAATGGTTAAGGATAATTTATTTATTCCAGGCGTGATTTTATAATCTTTGCTCCATATTCGCTTACCTGCACTGGATTGAAACCGTGCAACAAGTTTAGCGTTACGGAGTTTTGATTGTGGCATATTCAGCATCACCGCAGCACTGATTTTATTGATTTTCTGAGTAAAATAGATGGTATTGCGATAGGCCGGTTGGGTAATACTCAACACAATTGGCTGATATTTAAGTTTTATTACCGCAATATTAGTATAGAGCAGTTTGCCGGTACCCGGTTCGGTTACAGAAAACTTAACCTGCTTGATGCCCTGAGAGGCAATATTCATCGCCGGTAATTCAACCAGTTGCAATTTTCCTTTAGGTAACGCAATATTTTTTTTAACTTTTTTCCCTTCAATTTCAGCCTGAACAGTTACTTTACGTGCTTTATTACCACGGTTAAGCAGATTAATTGCAGTTGTAACATTGTAGCCTGATGCTGTTTTGCCAACCTCTGCTGAAGAATTTTCACCGTAAAACAGATATTTTCCGGACGGGACAGTAATTCCTTTGACCTTACCCCAGGCGGTAACATTATGAAAGCCTTTTTTGCCCCCAGTATTGAACAGGGTATGGCGGGCTGTTTTTCCCGCCAGGCGCTGCCTTGCGACGCTGATTATCCAGTCCTGTCTGCCCGGTTTTAATTTGCGCACATTCAACGCAGCGAATGGAATAAATATTTCAGTTGTATAGTAGTTTGAGCCGATAAAACTTTTAGCCTGCCAAACGGGGTTGTAGCCTGACTTCCCAGTATTACCGCCTTCAATAAAATAAAAATCGCATTTTGCCCCGCCCGGCGTGATGCCGAACTGATAATATTCCATTCGATCACCAATGGGATCAATAAAAACTTCAACATCATCATTAATCCACACCGCTGAGTCAAGCACTAACGGTGCATTCGTTTTCAAATACTTGATTTTAGGCTCATTTGAACGTATCCCCAAATAGACCCCATTGTCATCATAAAGCACCTTAAAGGTAGTCTGAAGCTGTTGAGGAACTTTTTTACCGCTAATTTCCACTAACGGAGAACTGGCTGGGGTCTGTTGCCAAGCTGCCTCATTCAATTTGCCGTCAAGGGTTATTTTGCCTTGCAGTTTAACTGCGGTAGTGTTGCGATTTTGTCCTGAGAATGCGGTTGCGCCAAGCATAGCGACAATTAACAGTGTGATAATCTTTTTCATATTTTCCAATTCCTTTTATTAATTTTGCACGAATCTATAAGTTCAGACATCCTTACTTATTTGATTATTTAAGCTCAAAAGCTGATGTCAAGCGGAAATAGGAATTGACACCTCTATTCGCCCAGCACCTAAATTAGATTATTACGATTGCTAATTTAGGTGCTAGAGCTCCCACCTTGAATGTGGGAGCGACGTCCCCGTCGCGAATGTTTTTGGTGTCACTCCTAATTCTGTTGGATCAGAAAATCTGAAGTTAGGGCTCATTCAAAAATATCCAAGTTATTTTTTTGTGAGTCCTTAATATAACTTTATATAATCAATTTCAAATTTAAACGGTGTGTTTTTTGTAAATTTATGACCTGAAATGTAGATTGTCATACCCTTGAATGTTTTCGGGATGCCAAAGCGCTGGTTGGTTTTTGCCCGTTTCGGCGCATATTGTCCATCATCACGCAGATCAAATGATTTGACTAACCACTCGTTTGCCTCGGCAGTGCGTATCTTAATATAATCGGTACATTTTTTCCCATTAATGTCTTCATACGAATAACCGAGCAGGAATTGAATGCTGGGAATTGAACTTTTAACTTTAATCTGCATTCTGGTTTTATCGCCGACCGGAATGCTAGTCATCTTCGCCGGTCTGAAGCTTATGCGGTCAACAATATCCCGAACCGGTAAAAAGGTGGCATTAATAATTAATTTACCATCTTTAACGATACAGCTGATATTTCCCGGCTTAAAAGTTGCTTTATTAATGGTCGCGCCGGCCCTGTTCTGCGCTTTGTATTTATGACTGTATCTAGCACCCGGATAGTTGGCGTTGGTTTTGTCAAATGCCTTAACAAAAAATGGCTGTCTTCCACCAACCAGCGTGCCGAACGCATCGGTACGGTGAAAATTGCCGGATGTCGGCACCCATTGTGATGCTTCATGATTTTCACCCACACCACTTTTTTTATTCCGACAGATATTGAAGCCGATTTCCGTCTCGGCAGCAAACTTTTTAATCCCGAAATTCTTAAGCGGTACCGCCAGTTCCATTTGCCATTTCCCTTTCAGCTTTTTCGTCGCACTGCGAATGCCGGAAGACCATTTTATATCACTTAGTTTACGGGTTTTGTCATTGTACGCATCAAATATGATGTTGTTAAGGTTGATCACTGCTTGATAATATTTTTTAGGCTGTTTGGGATTCGGCACCACAAACAGTTCAACTGAATCATCAAAATAGGCCGCGTCATCTTGTTTAACGGCATTAAGCCGCTGATTGTCTGAATGCGGGTCAACAGCTTCAACAGCCAGATAAAGAATATTATTTTTGACGATAGCCTTAAATGAAGTTGGATAAGTAGGTGCCACCGGACCTGAAGTGTTAAAGAACGCGATCTTTTCAGTTTTCTGCCAGGCTTTGTCGGTGAGTTTACCATCAATTACTGGCGCAACCGGGCTTTCAGGTAACATTAATTCACGATTATTGTTATCCTTAAAGTAGGCTTCACTCAGTTTATAGAACGGCTCATGGAGTTTTTTGATAAACCAGTCAATCCTTTGGCGGTAGATTGAACCGGCAGGAGTCTGCTGGCGCGCCGCTCTGATCTGTTTATCAAGTTTTTTAACTAACGCAAACGGATAAATCTGTTTGAATATTACGGTTGCCGACAAGTCACCGGATACGGCATTGCCGCTTTTCAATGTTTTTCCTGTCATATTCTCCCAGGCAGCCAATCTGGCTTTATAATACTCTTTCATCTTATCGGCTGCCGGACCGAAAAACAGCAGGTAGAAACGGCTCAATTCCACATCGGCATCATAATCAGGATTCCACAGTGAACGCAAGGTAAAGGTGGTATTAATAATTTCACGCGGCAGATTTTTAATGACGTAGGTTGATTTGCTTTTTGAATGACCACTGCCCGGCTGAAAGAAGGTCGATGAAGCTTTACCTTGATAACGTTTATAAAACTTCTGGATGATATGCGGCACGTCGACTGGATAGATTGAGCTGCCGCCAAAATTGACGTGATATTGCCAGAATGAGATGTCACTGACCCGTTCACTCCACCCTTGAATAATTTTTGAAGATTTATCTCTGTATGCTTTGGCGCCGAAATAAATAATCGGGGGGCGCACACAGATCCTGACGGAGACATTATCGGGGATTTTGATCTTCCGGCTCGGAGGCTCGGCATAACGGTTATAAGCTAAAGTCGAAACTATTTTTCCAGGCTGATCCTTTTTCAGGCGTCGGGCAACTTCAGCGGTAAATTTCCAGACCAAATTACTGAAACCATTCGGTTGTGCTATTATCTTGCTGCATTTAGGACCATGACATGGATTCAACCCAAAATTATCCGCAAACGACAGATAAATATAGTTTTCACTATGCGGAGTGCGATAAAAGGTCCCACGCTCTCTTTCGCCACCGTTAGCATACCAACCGTTGATTGCCTTCACCAGCAAATCGACCAGCTTGGGCGACGTGAGACATAGTTGCGGATATTTAGTCCATTTGTAAATGTTTTTACCGTTACGCTGCGTAACCGTGCATTTTCCCATAATGCGTTGCCCCCGTCCGTCAAGCGCAAATATTTCCGGACTGTCCCGGTGTTCATAGGAGAATGCATCCAGACTATGATTAATATTGTTAGGTTTGCTGCCGTAGGCTTTTAAACGTCGCAACCAAAGCAGACTTGCTTTGCTGGTCGCCTCTTCAGTCGTCCGCGGCCATAAAGTTCTGTAACTATAGCTTGGTTGGTAGGTGAGCGGTAAATTATCGACAACAATAGTTGCCTGCGAATCAATACATTCCCCCAACTTGCCCGGCGCATACCAACGCGTTCCAAGATATTTCTCAATAAAATCATAGACTCCGTAGAGCAGGCCGAAATTACCGGCAGTTGAACGTAGCGGATCAACATTCGGTTCGCCGCCCATGATAACCAGATTACCCTGCCAGTTAAATATTGCATATTTTTCAGCTTTATAGCTGTCGGAGTCAAAACGCTGTTTTTTCGGCAACGCCGCGTTATTACCGAGAAAAATGCTCTTGCCGCTGCCTGACGGGCGGTTTGAAATTGCCAATTTCGCCCCGGTGGTTTTGGCAATATAATTTTGCAGCTCCTCTGCCGCCAGCCTGGTGCTTGCCGGTGCGGTTTTACTGATGACAATAGTGAAACTGCTTTTGTTCGCCGTTACCAGTTTTATCGATGCTGCTGAATTGCTCCTAACTGCCGCGTAAATCTGGAATTGAACAGTTAATAGAACAGTAGCGACGACTAATAACGAAATAATTTTTTTCATGGTTTTAACCTTTTATACCCATTATGGGTAGTTTTTAGTTAGTGTCTGAACGGAAACAACATCTTGCGACTTCCAGACGCAAAATGCTAATATGCTGTTTAAATGAACAAAGCCGGCTTTGCCGGAACTAGTGTCATCCGGCGTAAGTCCGTGACCCCACTTTTCGGCTCGACGGAGTCTCGCCCTCCAACATTAAAATACAGCTTAACAATGGAGGGCGAAAGTCCCTTGAGCTTTTTGTTAGTGCACATTAAATGCCATTTATATTTTTGTAAAAAAAGCAGGACAGATTTTGCTTCTGTCCTGCTGGTATTTAAAATTTCTTTAGTTAGTGCCTTTATTAGGGTTGTTTAGCTTCAAAGCCGAACATTGGTTGTTTCAACCAAGCGGGGTAAGCGGTCAGAGCCCGCCATTCACCTTCGGAGAATGTTTTGGTATGCCCATCAGCAAATGAAAAGTTCATTTTCCCTCCATGACGGAGAAAACCCCAGTAGCTATAGGAGCCATTATCAATAAAATGACAGCCAGGATAGGCTGTAGTATTCCATTTACTATCCCCATAAACAGCTTTTCTACTGGGTTTTTTAATTTCACTCATAGTACCTAAGGCTCCAACGCTCCAACCGCCTCGCCCACCAATATCATACTGAACCATACCGTATTGAGTATTCCATTCATACTTGGGCAATTTTACGTCCGACGGACAATGTATAATGCCGCTGCTGGCTTTTTCGGGAATCACATTCCAGTAATTGGTGCCATTATAGGTCATGCCGCCCAATGGCAGGTATTCGCGCATCAAACTGACCCAAGTGGCACCTTCAGTAAGCGTGTAATTTCGCTGATTCATGCCTGCGGCAACTGGATTGGCTACTACTTTAAACGGTGGCGGACGATCATTATTATCCATGGTGAATGACTGCCAGGAGAGCATAATCTGTTTCTCATTCGACAAGCAGGAGATCAGTTTCGCCTTATCCCTGGCGGCATTTAATGCCGGTAATAACATACTGGCGAGGATGGCAATAATAGCTATTACTACCAGGAGTTCGATGAGGGTGAAAAGTCCAATTGGTGATTGCTGATTTTTGATTGACGATTGCATGTCATTCTCCTTTAGAAATTTGGTTATGGGTTGATTGACCGCTGTCTGCCCCCATTATTACGCTCCTTGTTCTGTTTGTATTTTGCTAGAGTATTACTTTCACAAAGTTATCAAAACAGAACAGACTTCTGTCAAGTTGATATATACATATATAACTCGACTATTAAGCAAATGCAAGCCTTCTATAGTTTTTTTTGTGTTTTTTCACAAAACAAAATATAAACAAAAAAGGAGACATGAAATATTAACCGTCTCCTCCGTGGGATATATCCTATGTGAAATAAAGGAAAAGATGACCAATCAAGTTTGATTCCCACTATCCATTTTTTCATCCCGCAATAATTTAATAGTTGTTGGACACAGTGAATCCAGTCCCGCTATCTAGCTTCAAAAACCACACATCACAGGTTGCTCTCTTCAGCTAATCAGCCATTGCGTTGCAATATTCCAATTTTGTTCGTCACAATTTCAGTGAAGCCAGAAGCGCGGCAAGTAGCTAGTGCTAGTGGTTAAATTCCATACAGTCACCTGACAACAGTAAAGTTCAAATTGTGACTCTTACCAGCCGAACATAGGCTTGGATATCCAAGCCGGGTAAACGGATGCAGCACGCCATTCGCCTTCGGAATAGGTCTTGGAATGACCATCTGCAAAGGAAAAGTTCATTTTGCCGCCGTGGCGAAGAAATGCCCAGTAGGCATAGTTGTCTTGAGCTATGACATAAGAGCCGAAATATGCTGTACTAACCCCCTGATATTTACTATCACCGTAAACCGCTTTCCCACTTGGTTTGCGAATTTCACTCATAGTGCCGAGCCCCTTTTTTGCTCCCCAGTTGCGCCCTCCGATATTAAACATCAGCATACCATATTGAGTGTTCCATTCGTAGAGCGGCAACTTTGTGTCGGACGGACAATGGATAATCCCGCTACGGGCTTTAACTGGAATCACATTCCAGTAATTAGACCCGTTATAGGTCATGCCACCCAATGGTAGGTATTCGCGCATCAAACTGACCCAGGTCTTACCTTGGTCAATAGTGTAATTCCGCTGATTTATGATGGTGGATGGGGGATTGCTTACGACATACGGCGGCGGACGATCATTATTATCCATAGTAAATGACTGCCAGGAGAGCATGATCTGCTTTTCATTCGACAAACAGGAGATCAGTTTCGCCTTCTCACGAGCGGCATTCAGAGCCGGCAATAACATACTGGCGAGGATCGCGATAATCGCGATTACAACCAAGAGTTCAATGAGGGTAAAATGGGGTTTGTGGTCACGGCTATTTTTCATGATCTGTCTCCTTGTTTTGAGGTTGTTTTTCATAAAACTTTCTCGTTGTTTAATAAAAAAAATAGGTTTAGCTCTGCCTGCTATGATTACAGTATAACTCAATTATTAAATAAATGCAAGCGGGTTTCAATGAAAATCAATATTTTTCCACGAAACAAAATATAAACAAAATCAAACGAGACCTATATTCTGTTGTTTTTAACTTTGAGTGTTCACGTCTATTCTGTTTAGATTTCTGTTGCGGTTTTATTTCCCTGTTGGGCTATTTTTTTTCTGCGACAATAACTTTCCTTTTTAGGTATGAACAGCTTTCAATTATATCCTGCCTTTATAAAGCAATATTTTCTTTGTGAGGAATTATTTTCCATATAGAACTTTTATAGTGACAATGCATATTTTCTTGAACCTTTACTTCCATTCCATAATTTGTAAGTTCTTCACCAGATATAGTATAAGAATAATATTTTTTATCAAAATAGGCCATGACTTTGTAATCTCTATTTTTCCTAAGTCCTCTGAGTTTAAAGTTTCTTGAGCATTTTCTGCTTGCAGGATCCATAAAACTCATTAAAATACTTTCATCGCTTTTTTCATTATGAAATTGTATTGCAATTATTTTAGCAGGATCTGATATTTCTGTTGGAAGTTCCGTTAAAACATGTACAACACTGTTGTAAAGAAGTTTTCTATTCTCTTTATAAAAGGCTATGTATTCTTTAACAATTTCTGTTTTCTCTTCATCCAAGCTCGCTATATCACCTGAAAATCCCAATCCCCCTCCACAAAGACACGAAGCTAATATAAAGTTGATATCCTCATATCTTATTTTCTGCCAAGTTGCCCCGGCTGGAGTCAAAACATATTTGTCATCAGAAACTACTGTATTATTTTCATAACCCTTATCTTTTATTGTTGCCCACCTTGAAATTCTTCCCGGGATTCCTCGCAATATAGTTCCCTGAAATATTCTTATAGATTCAAAAGGCTCCACATTATCGCTTAGAAAAGCACAATCAAAATACTGTTGGGTCCCTAAGTCATTTCTTAAAGCTCCAGATGCACAATTTTCAATAATAAGCGAAGGATTTTCAGCTTTAATTTCTTCTATCACTTCCCTGAATTTTTTACAATACGAATAAAGTTCTTCCCCTGATTCATCAAATCCTAATTCAATATTCATATCGGTTTTTATGTATTCGACTGAATAATCCTCTACGAGACGTCTTATCTGTGACTTGAAGTACTCTCTAGCTTGAGGCAGGTTTAAATTTATTCTTGTAGAATCTTCAAAAAACCATTCAGGATGTTCTGCGACTATGGGCACACTTTTGGGAAACTGCTCGGGTTCTATCCAGATGCCGAATTTGAGTCCTGTTTTTCTGACTTTTTCCGCAAAATCTTTAACTCTACCCAAAAATGCGCGCTTTGTTTTTTCTTTCCAATTACCAACTCCCCAAAACTCATCATTTTCCCCTGCCCAGCCAGCATCGACAACAAAACATTCCAGGCCTATTTCTTTTGCTTTTTTGAGTTGTTCATCCAATTGTTTAACAGTAAAGTCAGTAAAACGGTATAGCCAAGTGTTATAGAGAAGAGGAAGTTCTTCAGCTAAATTTTTCTTTTCAAATTCACTTCCCAAGCAATATCTATGCAGCAGGGCCGCCGACTTTGACACATCACAATCGGGAACTTCCTGAATAATTATTTCAGGTAATTCGAGCTCTTCTTGAGAAGCTAAATCAAAAAATAGATCATTATCGCTTAATCCTGCTTCTATGACACAGTTATCTGCTTCGTTATTGACGGTTTTTGCGTAAGCCCTGATTACCCAATTACCTTTGGGAATAACATGAAAAGCAACAGCTTTATTTGTTTCCGTTTCTTTCAGAACGCAAAATGGAGTATTGCCACAACTTGAGCGCCCAGAGGCTGTTCTAAGTTCAATACAACTGCCATGGCATTTTATCCATGAACCAATATTCTCACAGCCCCAGTGGCTTTTCTGAGTATATAACTCGTAATCCCCATGCGAGAATGTGAATTGAGCTAAAGCTCTATTAATAGTTAGAGTTTCATTTGTGTTATTTACTATTTTATATTTACAGTGAAACAACTTGGAAGCGGCACTATACTTCCAGTTCTGAACTACGGAAAAACTATTGTCTTTACTTTTCAGGATAAAAATAAGTTCGTTGTTCTTCTCTTCTATTTCAGCAAGAAGAAGTTTATTTGTTTCATATTTTTTTTTATTGCAGAAAGCAGTAAAAGTGCCGCCTAAAGCAGGAACTTCTTCGTTTAATTCTCCATTATAAGCGCATGTCATAGAAAAGAGTTTTCTTAATATAAAAGAATTATTTTCTTTTAGAAATGATGTTCCGGCTCCAACACCAATTGTTTTTTTCTCTGTCATTTTTTGCATCGCCCGTTTAAAGCGGTGAATGATCACCGCACTCCAAAGGGCCTGTTACCAATTTTGGAGTGCATATTTTTTTATTTTTTTGTGACAATAACTTTCCAGGGGTTGGAGGTGTAGAGTTTACGCATTTTACCCCCGAGGATATTGGCCTCAAAGATCAGGCCGCCCGGCTTAAAATCTTTTTTGTTTTTAATCGCCGGTACTGTTAATTCGCCAGTCCAGGTTTTACCTTCGTCTTCAGAAGTCAACTGAATGTAACCGGCTTCGCCAACTTTGACCTTCGGCAGTGTATAGGCTTTTTTGACTGTAACCGTTACATCTTTACCGCCCTCTTTCAACAGCACCGTCAGTTGGATTTTATCCCCGGCTTTCAATTCACGTTTGCCGTCAGCAACACTCAGCAACAGGGCATTTTCAGGTTGTGCGACCATCTTATAGGATTTAAATGATGCAATACCACCGTAAAAATAGGAGACGAGGTAAGAGGATTTGAGCTTCCCATCAGCAAGTTGCGGCATGAAATCAAGCAAATTGACCGTCCACAATCCGGGTTGCCACCCCCCGGCAGAAGTGAGAAATACGCCAGTATTCTTCATGGAAAGGAATACCGTCACTCCCCGATAGCCTTTTTTAAACGGAATAACTTTCTCAAAGTTTATCTGTAGATAAGGGTAATCTGGATTAAGCTTGATGTAGCGTCCGAAAGTAACATTCTTTTCAAGCGGTTTAAAGGTCAGAGCATTATCGGCTATCATCAAATCCCCTTTACTCTTCCACCCCTTCAGGTCATCAGGCGTTTCAAACGTTTCAACCCACAACGTATTGTCATCCGGTTTATTGACCACTTTAGCCGGCAGTTGAGTTGCGATCAGAATCAGTCCAGTTGCTAACATTGCTTTTTTCATAATAAGTATTCCTTTTTAGATTGTTAATAGCAAAACTTTGAATTTTAATTCCGCTTCCGTAGCGACGCAGGAGCGAAGTTTGAAGCGGTATCTGCCTTCAGGTGCCACCTGATTAATCATTAAATGTTGTATATGGTTTAAGCGTTTGCGGCGGCGCATGCTGTTCGCATTCACGAATGAAAATCAGCGCATCACGCAGCAGCTCATATTGTCTGTCGCCGTCGGTGAAGAACTCTTCCATTGACAGGTAGCCGTCAAACTTGCCGATATTGAGGGCAAAACAGACTTCCAACCAGTCAAGAATACCGCAGTCAGGCGCAATGCTTTTAGTCGTCCACGCGGCACGCGACACTGGATGACGATTCAGGTTACCGGTATTACAGTACATCGTATTTTTGACATGAACATAGGCGAGATAATCACCCATGACTTCAACTTCACTGCGTGGTCTTAAGCCTCCTTCAAGTTTGGTGTTTGCCGGATCATAGATAACCCCGACGCAAGCCGGATCAAAGCCATCGAACAGTTTAGCCGCTGCCAAGGTCGAGGCAACCAGTGCCCCGCCATGAGTTTCAACGACAAATCTGATACCGGTCGCTTTGCTTAATGCCACCACATCCGGCATCGCGTCACGCGCCATTTGGAAGATATCATTAAATGATTTTTCCTGATAGAGTGATTCCTCATAATTGTAGGCAATCCATGGGTGGGCAACTCGTAACGATCTGCCGTTGACTGAATGAACGATCTCCGCCCACTGTTCCATGGCATCCGCTTTGAACATTTTACCACCGTTGATATAACCAACCACTTCAAGTCCGGCATCGGCAGTGCTGGCAGCCATCTCTGCAATCTCCGCATTACCGTCATCAAGCCCGGACAGCCCCCATTCAATGCCATCCAACCCCAGTTTGACTGCCATATCAACAATTTCACTGACAGTGTATTTTTTCTTCAATCCATTGGTGTTTACTGCATATTTCATTGTTATAATCCTATTTTTTAAGTAAGACGGTTGCTCCTGCACCGTCACCAAATCTATCGGACCTATCCTAGCTTCTAGCTTCTCTAGTTTCTAGCTTTTCCCGATTTTCCTAACTGAATCACGCACAATCAATTCCGGTGCGACCAACACCCGCCGATTTGCCTGCGAGCCGCCTTCAATCATTTCCAATAACAGTTTCAACGCCTCGGCAGACATCTGCTCCAACGGCTTGTGAATCGTTGTCAGAGCCGGAGAAATCAGTACTGCCAACGGTTCATCGTCATAAGCGGCAATGGAGATGTCATCAGGCACCTTTAAGCCTTTATTACGTAATGACTCATAAAATGACGGAGCGTAGGTATCAGCGGGAATAATGATTGCCGTTGGCGGGTTCTCAAGTGAAATAAAATAGTCAACTGCCTGTTCGATTACCTGAGCATGCTCGTCACGCCTGAAGGGTCTGTTGTAATATAATTCCGGTTCATATTCAATGCCGGCATTTTTAAAAATTCTCGGAATAAAACAGATTCTTGGGTGGCAGTCTTCCATAGACATTACTCCGGCACCGAAAATTCCAATCCGGCGGTGCCCGTTGTCTACCAGACAATTAACAACCATCTTCATGCCGGCGGCATCATCACAATCCACCGCATGGTGATGCTGGTCAATATCAACCCGGTAACTGTTTAATGTAACATGCGGCACCGGCACTGCAATATTGCTCTTATTGCTCAATGAGATCACCCCGGCAATATCAAATTCACGAATCATTTCAGTGATGACAGCGGCGTCTCCACTGTGCAGGGTCAGCATTTTATATTTTCTGAATGAAGCCTGCCTGACCAGCTCCTGTTCCATGACAGTACCATGCATGGCATATTCTGTGTAGTCTGATATGCACAAGAGATTACCGGAAACTTTAATCCGTTTTTTTCTAGTATAACCGGTTTGCTCAATGGCGGCTTCAACCCGACGGCGCACCGCTGAATTATTGCGGTATTTACCGTTAATCACCCGGCTGATAGTTGCTGGCGATGCATTAGCAAGTTCAGCGACATCGCGAATACTCGGTTTCTCTTTCATTTTTCCACCCATTTTACGGTTCGACAGTTGAAAAGGTCAGGTTCCCATTTGGACTTTTGTAATTACCTCTTATAAATTCATACTGAGAGCATCAGTTTGCAACTTTCTGGCATACTTTAATGCTTTTAATGCCTGATCCTCTGCAATTCGAGGATTATCTATTATATTCAAAATCTGCTGAGATATTTCACTGCCGGCAGTGGACTCAATCTCAAATATCCACTCACTTAAACCGATATCGCGCCACATCTGTCCTTTACAGGTATCAGTCGGTTGCCGTAGGTAGATTGCCGGCGTACCTTCTGCCAAAGCAATAATTGGTGAATGCATCTCGAAACTGACCATAGAGTTTGCGGCGGCATAGACTGAAGCCGCTTCATCCGGACGCCAGTAACTGTCACGCCAGACAACTCGCGACAGATATTTTTCCGGCAAGCGATCATAAAGAATTGCTTTGCCCAGTTCGACCTCATAGGTCATTTCTGCGCAAATTAAAATTTTCATCGTAGAGTTTTCCAGAATTGCCATCATTGTCTCACGCAATTTCTGATGATCCACTTCCATAAATTCATCACTGACCGCAACCCGGCGCAGATCTTCAGCTGTCGGTTCTGTATGATGAATCTTGTGATATGGAGTATAACGTAAACGGGGAATTACGCAGACAAATTTATCCTGTTCCAAGCCATGTTTATTAAGAAAAATTGCTGCGGTACTGTCATCACGCAAGTTAATGAAAAAAGTGGCGTCAGGTCCGAATTCAATCACTGGACAGCTGACCCGGGCATTACGGAGAAACTCAACAGAAACGGTGTCACGACAATAGATAAATTCAGCATGATCAAGCAGCTCTTTAAGCTCAATATCAAGTCGAGGAACCGTTACACCGAAAATCCCATACGGCTTGCCGGCTGCCTGCCGCCATTCCTGAATGTTTCTGGCACAGACTACACTAGGACCTGAACCGTGAAGCATAAAATCATGTT
The DNA here is from genome assembly GCA_021647315.1 of Victivallaceae bacterium. Taxonomy (GTDB): domain Bacteria; phylum Verrucomicrobiota; class Lentisphaeria; order Victivallales; family Victivallaceae; genus JAKIUY01. The sequence continues at coordinate 12,777 of JAKIUY010000046.1, read as the reverse complement.
CAGCGAATGCCTGTTGCACCGCAACCGAATCAGCCGCACCTTCAACTATCCGCAGGTTTGGAAACTCACGTTGCAGCATCTCTTTTACGCCGTGCCCAATCTCACACGGCCACAGTGTCAGTTCCAGATCCGGTCTGACCTGCTCCAATATCGCTAATAGCCCCGGGGTATGGCCGATGTCGCCGATATTGACACTCTGCCATGAAGAACGAATCAATATTTTATGGTACTTTTTACTTGTCATATAACTGTTTTTCCTAATCAGGTAGCACCTAAAGGCAGATGCCGCTTCAAACTCCCTGTCTGCGTGCGTTCACGCACAGGCAGGCGCTCCTGCGTCGCTACGGAATGCGGAAGTAAAATATCTTAAAGATTAAAATAACCGCAAAACAGCTTATTTGCAAACTTGTTTACATTTTTTTTGTAAACAAAAAAGAAAAATAAATTTTAAAATATAACTACACTCGTTGCACTAGTACATGGAATGATTATGATGTGGATTACGAACGTCCGCCCCACAATTTTAAAACAATAAAATATAAATCATGTACCCCGGATTGCGTAGCAATCTGGGTTACCACTTACAGTTGTGTTTACTATTTTTGTAATCAATCCAGGAGTCGCGCAGCTTTTTGCCATGGGCAAATTCAGTTTCCAGTTTGTCATAATCTTTATTTTCGATAATATCTATCAGTTTCAGCCAACGCTTCTCAAATTCCTTGACTGTTGCCAATACTGCCGGTTGATTGTTTTCGATAATCTCCCGCCACATTGATGGCGAAGACGAAGTAATGCGTGACGTGTCACGGAAGCCGGTCGCGCAACCGGAAAAACGCAGTTTAAGATCAGCTTCATCACAATCAAGCACCGCTTCAGTCAGCGAAAGTGCCAGAATGTGCGAAATATGACTGGTATGGGCGACCAGCATATCATGGGCTTGCAATCCTAGTTCAACTACAGAAGTACCGATACTCTTCCACATCGCGGTAACTTGTTCAACTGCATCGGGTGAAGTTTGCGCGGTGATGGTCACAAATACTTCGGCACTGTTATAAAGTTCAGGGAATGCCGCTTCTGGGCCGGTTTTTTCAGTTCCGGCCATCGGATGGCTGCCGACGAAATTAACCCCATATGGGGCAAGCGCCTGCTCGCCGCAATTAACAATCACCTCTTTAACACTCCCGATATCGGTAACCACTGAACCAGGTTTCCAATCTTTTGCATATTTTTTCAGATATTCCATAATCCGTGGAATCGGCAGGCAGATGACGGTAATATCAGCTTGGCCAATTATTTCGCTAATATCATCAGCAGTTTCATCAACAATATTTTCTGCGACCGCCCACGCTCTTACATCAGGATTCCGCGTCCAGCCCAGGCGGCGATAGCCTTTGCCGTTCAGAGCCATCCCCAAAGAGACGCCAAGCAGCCCAAGCCCGATAATCACAATATTTTTATTTTCCATTTACATGTTATCCATAGTTTTAATTCAATGTAGCACAAGCATCTTGCTTGTGAAAGCTAATCAAGCTGGAAGCTTGAGCTATATCAAATCAAGAGGTGTTCATCTTCAGGTTTGTGGTCATGGATGTGTTTCGGCCATTTTGCCGTAGCAAAAAGGATTGATAATAGCAGGGTGAACACAATCATACCTATTCCGAATGAGAAAATCATCCAGAGCGGATAGCCTTCATATGGTTTTCTGATATCTTCAATCAGTGCCATAATAACCATTGTCAACAATAAAACCGGGGTTGCAATTTTAATCAGCCAATCCCACAGTGGCGGTAGTTTGACAATGCCGCCAGTTTCGTTGACATGCTTTCTTACCAACTTGGTGTTAAGCAACCAGCCGACCAAAATACATTCAGCCATGCCACCGATCAGCAGGCCATAGTTATTGATAAAATGATCCGTAATATCAAGGACGAACATACCGATATTGGTGGTAAAAATTACACTGCCAAGAAATCCCCCGAGACAGAGGATCGTAATAACCTTGCCGCGTTTAATATTGAACTTATCAATAATTGAACAGGCGAATGCCTCAATCAGGGAAATCCCGGATGAGATTCCGGCAACAATTAGCGTCAGGAAGAATAGAGCACCAAAGGTGGTCCTGGCAACTGGTAACTGATTAATTGCTTCAGGATAGACCACGAAACAGAGTGATGGACCACCCTTGACAACTTCCTGCAGTGGCACACCCTGACTCTGAGCCATAAAACCCAAGATGCCAAATACCGCAAATCCGGCAAATACCGAATAGGCGCAGTTCGCGACACAGATAAACAGCGCATTGCCGGTCAAATTGGTCTTTTTAGGCAGGTAACTGGCGTAGGTGATCATAATGCCGAACCCGAGCGACAAGGTAAAAAATATCTGTCCGAAAGCTGCCGTCCAGACTTTCCAGGCTCCACTATTGGTAAAAACATTAATTTTATCCCAATTCGGGGTTATATAGTGTCGGATACCTTCTGCGGCACCGTCAAGCGTAACCGTCCAGCCGACAAGAATAATAGTCAACACCAACAGCAGTGGCATAAAGAACAGGCAGGCCTTCTCAATCCCATGATTAATCTCTTTATAGCATATTGCCCAGCAGATAAACCATGCGGCAAAGGTTGAAGCCAGGATTTTCCAGTTAATACTCTGAAGTACGAACCACTGCGATTTATCCGCAGGCCATTGGAGGAAAGTATTAAAAAAGAATTCACTGGTATTACTGCCCCAGCTGAGATCTAGCGAGTAGATGAAATAGTTAATACACCAGCCAATAACAACAGAATAGAAGAGCATAATACCACAAGTTGCGACTACCGGCATCCACCAGCCGATAAACTCCATTTTTTTATTCGCCTTGAAAAATGCCAGCGGCGATGAGCCTTGAAACTTATGCCCTAAAGCATATTCAACCAGCATAATCGGAATACCGGCAACCAGCAATGCAACAAAATATGGCACCATAAAGGCTCCGCCGCCATTTTCATAAGCCATGTTACTGAAACGCCAGATATTACCCAAGCCAACCGCAGATCCGATAGCCGCGAACAGGAAGCCGATCCGGCTGCCCCACAGAGTTCTTTCTCCGCTATTCTCACTCATATTCTTCTCCATTTTTAAGTCTAGCACACGCATCCTGCTTGTAAAAGCTAATCAAGCAGGAATGCTTGAGCTACATTACTTTCCAAGCTGGCTGTTGCAAACTAAAAAGCAAACCTTGAGCTACATTACTAATTCACACGCTAATAACTATTTTACCCGTTAGATAAAGTATTATCATGGCAATGATTACGGCAAGCATCGTCGCAAACACTATTTTAACATAATTGCGGTTAATGAACATTACAGATCGCTTAGCAACGCCAGGAGCTTCTGCCTGCGTAGCGAACCCGCCGATAAACGAAAAGATATCACTTCGCAGTTCATTGACACTTTGATAGCGGTCCGCCCGGTAAAGCGACATTGCTTTCATAATAATGGCTTCAAGCGCCGGCGGAATATCAAGACCGCTTTTGTTCTCACGTTTAGCTTTGCGCGGCGTGACAATATTGCCCTGCACCGTATTAATCATAACCTGCTTAGCATTGGCTCCGGTAACCGGTTTTTGCCAGGTCAGAATAAAGTAAAGAATTGCGCCAAGCGCATAAATATCACTGCGAACATCACGTTCCCGATTTTTGCCAGCTGCCTGCTCAGGTGCCATATAGCCCGGTGTCCCTTTGGCAATACCATCCATGGTCTTATCCAGCGTAATATCATCCTCTACTGGTTTTTTTATTTTTACTTCATCAATATTGTCATCATCAAAGTTAAGATCCTTTGCCAAGCCCCAGTCAAGCACCAGCACCTCACCAAAATCACCAATATGAATATTATCCGGTTTAATGTCAAGGTGAATAATATTCTTCGAGTGACAGAAAGCAATCGCATTGCAGATCTTAACATAAATACGCAGGATGCGCTGCAAATCAAAATTTTTGCGATTCAGATTCCCAGCCTTCAGATCTTTAATCAACTTTGCCAATGTTTTGCCACGCAATAATTTCATGGTAAAATATGGTGAGCCTGATTTATCAACCCCAATTTCATGCACCGGAACAATATTCGGGTGCTCAAGCATCGCGGTAATTCGCGCTTCATTGAGAAAACGCTGAATATCCTCTGCTGGGCGATCATCAGAATCCAGAATCACCGCCATTGCCACGCTACGGGCAGTATCCATATTCCATACCTGAAGCACTGCCTTCATCCCCCCCATTCCCAAACTGCGCTCAAACTTATATTTGTTCGCTGGTTTTTGGGATAAATTAGCCAAGGTATGATACGAATTTGTGCTTTGTTCTGTGACTGCAACGGTCTGAGTAACCACAATGTGTTCTTCGGTATCCTCAGTTGCTGATAACTCTTCTTCGGGCGTAATTTGCTCGTCAAATTCATCTGAATTGGTTTTATCCATAAAATATCTCCCCTCTCCCACTTTATATTCCAATTAAAATTCGTGGGTCAGTTTAGTCAGCGTGGTCGCTTTTACTGTTTTGCCCGGTGTGCCGTGGCGATAATAAATATAATTGATACATTTTACCAGGCGTGGTAATGTCGCATCATGTGAAAGATAGTTATAGGCGCAATGATAATTATGCTCCATCAGTTTGCCCCGCGAACTCCGGCTTAATAACATTTTATCGAACCAGGTAAAAATATCCTGCACTATCGGATGATGGTTTTCTGCATTGCTCAGGTCATAACTTCCACTCTGTTCAATCTCTTTAACATAAGGGTCAACAGCGGCAAAATCAATTCCCAGCGTCTTGATGCCGATCTCTTCGGTCAGCGGTTTGAATGAATTAAGGGTCGAATTCATGTAAAACGGAATACATGCCCGCGCCATTTCGTTCAGGGCATTCTCCCAGCCGCCAGCGCTACTGGCAACAACCCCAATGGTTTTCAGGGTTGCCAAGTTTTCGTAAACCGAATCAAGAGTATCAATAGTGAATGTTTTGCCTAAATGATAATATGGCAGGTCAATCAACTTGGCAAACTTCAAGGTTTCAAGAAAATATTTTTTATCATCGATGTTCGGATGAGTAACGACAAATGCGACCTCGCGATCTCTACTGACACCATAGGCTTTAGCCATCAACATTGCTTCTTTCAGTCGTTTACGGTAGACTGGACGGACCGGCGATAGAAAAATTACGGTATCTTTGTTAATCGCCCCTTTGTCATAGGTGTAGGATTTTCCCTTGATTTTTGTCTGATGGTTACGCAGAAAATTCATGAATATCTTAGTCGGAGCCAGTCTTACTGCCGGCTCTTTTGAAATAAAATCAAGGAAATCAGGAATCTCAAACACATGATTCTCAGGAATGTTATATCTGTTTATGAAATTGTCACGCTGGGTCGGGTTAAGCACAATATGATAAAGATTATCGAGGGGCAAAGGCCCGCCGGAATAATTCTCGAAAATCCCATTCGACGAGATAAACGGCAGGACATAATCTTTTATCCGACCAATTTTTTCAGGTCGTTCCGCATCCGGGTCAGCTGAATGGCTGAGAAATGCCCGGTCAGGATTTTCCTTGATAATCTCTTTTAATGCGGCGGCCGCCGCCGGATGCGCATGGCGCAGTGAAACCAGATTATAGATCAATACCGGCGTCTGGTGCTCGATCTTCTCCAACACTTTCATAATACGTTTTTTTATTTTCGTCTTATGATTATGAAAAATCTCAATCCACTCTTCCTGAGTTAATTGCTGAATCCCCTCTTCAGTCTCGCTGCCGTTCTCGAACTGATTTGCGAACAGCAAGCGTGAATCCTTATGATAAAAATCAAGCCGCGAAATAGTTGTCTGTTGATGACCAATCGGATTGACGGTGGTAAATTTTGTTTCGCAGCGTCCAGTCATAACATGAACGCCAATATCCATACTGTTAAGCAGGTGGCGGTACTCGCGTGCCTGTAGTGCTACTCCGTCCAGACCACCGGTACGCATTACAATTACCGGGTAAACCAAAAAATCATCACTTTCCTGTAATACCATAATTATATCCAAAGTTCGTATACCCGTCCGGGTAAGATTCAGTTCATCTTTTCGGCATTTTAAGCTGAAATTAGAAAGTAAAATTAAGTTATCAAGCTAAATTAGTCCAACTGCTCCCGTAATTGGCAACCCATTGCAACTGGTTATAATAATTAACTGTGGACAATGTATGACATATCATCGAAAATACAATTGCCTAAACTGTTTAATATCAGCCAACTTACCCTAGTGTGCTGTCTCATAAATTTACAGCGTAAATAATCATCCCGTAAGTTTTTCACAAAGTCGTTGAATTTTTTTCAGAATTTCTTCCGCAGTTGCAGTCCATACAAATGGTTTTGTTTTTGGGTTATAGCATTTTACAAACTCATCTATTTTCTGGACCAGTTGCTTTCCTGGCGGAATGCTTTGCCAGAGGGCATAATTTTTCAAAATAAATTTTGATAACTTATTTAATAAAAACAATCATTACTCTTTTAACATTAATGGATTAAGAGGTATTGTATCTTTATTTTTCAAAATAAGGAATGGGATTTTATTGCAAAAAAATCGAGAAAAAACAGGCTTTGGGACTTGACAAACGGGCTCATAGAAGGAGCGAATTTCCCCATATAGGAACCGACCTCCCAGTCGCGAATTCGTCACTGCGAGGTGACATCATACTTTGAAAATCATCAATCAGCATTTATCATCATAAATCATTCTACACTGGAATATGGTTATTTTGGGCAATTGAGCGATATTGGGCTGGCGATACACGGTAATATTTTTTGAACAGCATGTAGAAACGGCTGAGACTGTTGCAGCCGACATCCATGGCAACTGAAAATATTTTATCATCGGTTTCTATAATCATTTTGGCGGCCTGTTTCATTCTGATGTCATTGATATATTCGGTCGGGCTTTTGCCGATATGTTTGCGGAATACCTTACAAAGATGTTCCTGAGTGCAGGGGGCAAGTTTTTTCATTGCCGTCATACCGCCGCTGAAATTTTCCATGCGTTGCATTTTTTGACATAGTTTCGGTAACCATTCAGGAGCTGAATGGTCACAGTCGAGCCTAGTGCCGAGAAAATAACTGGTTAGGATATTGGCAAGAAAGATCTTTATTTTCAGTTTAGCCATCTCATGATGCTGACTTTGCAGAGCCCAGAGCTGCATCAGTTCAGCACTTAACTCTTCAGTCTCCCGAATAGATAATTTAAAACGGGGTGCGGTGACCGGGCCGGTATAGTTGCGCAGAAAAGTATCATTGCCCAGATATTCGCTTAACAGCAGCATGGTTTCGAGTTGAAATGAGAGGATTACCAGTTCGCAAGGTTCGTTTGACGGCGAGTCACAGGTTTCAAACCCGTGAACATCGGACGGCCGGATAAATACCAGTCCGCCAGCACCAAGTTGTTGGATTTCACCATTGACAATGTGGTTTATTTTTCCGCTGAGAATCAAAAACAGTTCAGCAAATTCATGGGAGTGCAATTCTGCTGGCCCCGTTGGTAGAGAATGATAACGGATTCCGCCACCTGCGGTTACTGTTGTTGGCTGTTGTTGCGCATCCCAGACAATGCGGTGAAAGGTTATGTTTGCACCGATAGTTTGAGATATGTAATCATCTCTGGCTAATTCATTTTTTTTCATAAATATTAATATAGCGCATCTTTTTGCAAAAATACAGCACCTTTTCCTTTTTTTTGAGCTTTTTATCTTATTCTTGGCAGGATAAATTAATGTAACAGAAAGTTTGTTTACTATTGCGTAGTTGATTCAGATTGTCGCCTGGATTGCTAATGATTAAGTTAATAGTTGATGAATTATTTGGCAGAGGCGATTATAATAGCCTCAACTATTTAGTTATAAAAACAGGAGATGTACAAATGGCTAAGAACGAAGAACTTTTTAATGCAATCATGAAAGGTAACCGCAATTTGGTTCAGGAAACAATTCAGGCTGCGATTGATGCAGATTGCAAAGTTGTTGAACTGCTTGATGACTCAATGATTCCGGCAATGCGTGAAATGGGTGACCGTTTCTCAAAAAATGAAGTTTATGTCCCTGAAATGCTGATTGCAGCGCGTGCAATGCAGGCCGGTTTGGCAATTGTTGAACCATTGCTCGCGGAAGGCGATCATGAGCCTCTCGGTAAAGTCGCTGTCGGTACTGTAAAGGGTGACCTCCATGATATTGGCAAAAACCTGGTAGCGATTATGCTTAAAGGTGCTGGTTATGAAGTTGATGATCTTGGCGTTAATTGTGATGTGGCTAAATTCAGCCAGGCGGTTGATGATGGTTGTAAATTTGTCTGCCTCAGTGCGCTGTTGACTACCACTATGCCTTATATGAAAGAAATTATTACAGGCCTGGAAGGTAAAGATGTAAAAATTATTATCGGTGGTGCTCCGGTAACTGATGAGTATGCAAAATCAATTGGTGCTGATGGTTACGGTTCTGATGCTAATGAAGCTGTGAAGGCGGTTGACGCTCTAGTTGCATAACATAGACGTTCGTCTGGATTATTCCGCTTCAAACTTCGCAACTGCGTTGCTACGGAAGCGGGTAAAATGTAAGAGCGATATCCCTGTCACGAACGATTTTACAGCTGGGCGGTTTGCTCCTACTCTAAAACAGGTTTTCGAGATATTTTTAACCTCGAAGAGGTTATGTTTTGTAGCCCCCGGCGCGAGCTGGGGGGATATAGTAAAAAAAGATAGCCTCGAAAAGGTATTTTCAGTCGGAGAGCAAAGAGTAAGTCCTCGCACGACCTTGCGAAGCAAGGGCTTTAGTAGCGTAGTGAAACAGCTTTAGCGTGCAATCAATACGCTCAAAAAAAACACGCTAAAGCTGTGAACTCCGACAAATACTGCTATTTGCTCACCCTTTTTGAGTGCCGTCTAGTTAGGTTGAAATCTTAACTTTTATTTCATTTATTTGAGTTTAAAGAGTCAAATAAATTAATTTAAAACTACTCATAATGGGTATGTTTATTTTTCATTCGTGCATTCGTGGCTAACGCTGCTTTATTTTTTTTAGTTCCGGTAATACCGGTAATATTCATTCAGGAACTGACCTCATGGCTTTGACAGTAAAAACTTCACAACAGGAATATTCGGTCGAAATCATTAAAGAACGCCGTCTGTCATTTATGATTCAACAGGCCGGGGTTCCACTTGATCTTCAGTGTTCAGGTCTGGGCATTTGCGGTAAATGTGCTGTTGAAGTCGGTGCTGGACGTTATCGTTGTGAAGATGAAGAATTTGAACTGACTGAAGGTGAATCTAGAAATGTTCTGTCATGCAGAACCTATATTTTAAGTGAAACTGCTGCAGTTGTTGTTCCTGAAATCGCAATATTAAAATCCAGCGGCAAAATATATAATGACTTTGAACTTGGCGATTTTGAGTTTAATTCAACATCGAAACTCCTCAATGTTACTATTCCTGAAGCCACACTTGATGCGCCTGTTTCTGATTGGCAACGCCTGAAAACCGTTATTATTCAACAGACTGGAATCGTTAAAATGGATTGTTGTCTGGTGGTTTTGCGTAAACTGCCGGAATTGTTGAAACAGAGCAATTCATTGTCAGTCAGTCTGGCACGTCGCAATGATTATTGGCAGATAATTGATTTAACTGCCGATAGCACACCACGTGATAACCTCGGGGTGGCTGTAGATATTGGTACCACGACAGTTGCCTTGATCCTGGTTGATATGAATAACGGTGAAATTATTTCCAGAGCTTCAGCCTATAATCAGCAGATGAGTCGGGCTGATGACGTCGCATCCAGAATTTCAGCAGCCGGTGTTGGTAATGAAGACCTGAATTATATGCAGGATCTGGTGATAAATGATACCATTAATAAACTTATTGATGAAGCATGTGAGCAGGCTGATAAACATCCTGAAATGATTATTCGGCTGGCAGTCTCCGGCAATACTGTTATGACCCACCTTTTTCTGGGAATTTCACCTACCGGAATCGGCTCCTTGCCGTTTCAACCGGTTACCGCTGATTTTCCGGATACGATCTCACGTGAACTTGGCTTGAATATGCATCCGTGCGGCATTGTTTCCATTGTCCCGGCAATTTCAGGTTATATTGGTGGGGATATAACATCCGACTTGCGGGTTACTGATATGGATGGTGATGCCAAACTCAGCGTTCTGGTTGATTTGGGCACTAACAGTGAAATGGTGGTGCGGGATGAAAATAAAATGTTTGCCGCTGCCGCTGCCGCCGGACCGGCATTTGAAGGTGCTGGTATTCTCTGTGGCTGCCGGGCAACCGCCGGTGCAATTGAACATATTAAATTTGGCCGTGAACTGGACTTTGAAAATTCTACTATTGAACATGCAAAACCTATCGGAATTTGTGGCTCCGCGATTATTGACTTTATTGCGGAAGGATTTCGTTGCGGTCTGATAAATATGATGGGACGGTTTGATATTGATCTGTTAAAACAGCAGAATTGTTACTATCTGTTTGATACGGTTCATTCATGCATTCTTGTGCCGAAAACCAGTAGCGCAACTGGTGAAGATATTATTGTTACTGAAAAAGATATTGAACAGATTCTGAAAGCCAAAGGCGCAGTTTATGCCGGGCTTCAGACGATGCTGACCGAACGTGGTAAAACTTTTGCCGATCTCGATAAACTGGTATTAGCCGGTGGATTCGCCAAATATATTGATCTCGGTAATGCTATAACCATTGGCATGTTACCGGAAATTAGCCGTGAAAAAGTTAGTAGCATTGGCAATGGTTCTCTGGCCGGGGCATATCTGAACCTGCTTGATTATACGGTTAATGATGAGTTCAGGAAAATTGCCGCTATTCCTAAAGTTGTCGCGTTAAACCTGGTGCCGGCATTCGAAATGAATTATGTCGATGCCATGATGTTGCCCAATTATGACGCTTCACTCTTCCCTGAGACCATGACGCAGATTCATTAGCTGGACTGTACACGAAAAGGTCTACTGGAAACGCTTTTTCACGGAGTTCACTGCTTTAGCGTGCAATCAATACGCTTAAAAACACGCTAAAGCTGTGAATTCCGCCAGTGCGCCAAAACTTTTCGTATTACTAACCGTCATTTCCTCGTTTTTTTGCACGCTTTCTGAAATATAACATTTAAGTATTTACGGAGCAAAAACTTAAACATTTGTAGTTTTTTCGTGTTTTCAGTGCTTTTCGTGGTTAAAAATCTTTTTGGTTGTGGCTTTGCGTAACATCGAGCTAAAATTTTCCTGTTTTTTTTAATGTAAGATTGTAACCTTGATTTTGAAGATTAAATTCAATGGCTATTGATTAAAAACTCAAAAAACGGGGAAGTTTTAGGATGAAAAAGATTAAATGCGGTATTATTGGTTGTGGGGTTATTGCCCCTTCTCATATTGAAAGCTATATCAATCTTGACGATGTCGAAGTCGCTAGAGTTTGTGATCTCGTTAGTGAAAAAGCATCAGCAATAGCTCAACGCTACAACATTCCCTCGGTTGATACTGATTATCGGGTAATGCTGAATGATCCTGAGATTGACTGTGTTTCGGTCTGTACTGATCATGGTAGTCATGCTGAGATTGTGATTGAAGCATTGAATCATGGTAAACATGTTCTCTGTGAAAAATCACTTGGCATCAGTCCAAAGTGTCTGGAAGCTATGGTTTCAGCTCACCAAAAACACCCTGAACTTACCTTTGGCGGTATTTTTCAGCATCGTTTTGAGAAAACCAACCGTTATATTAAAAGTTTGATCGATAATGGTTCATTCGGTACGCTAACAAATATAAATCTCAACATCATAACTCTGCGGACTGATAGTTATTACAATACAGACCAATGGCGTGGTACCTGGGCTGAAGAAGGCGGTTCGCTGCTGATTAATCAGGCGATTCATTTTATTGACCTAGTGAACTGGTTTAGCGGGGGCATCAGCAAACTTTATGCCAGTTGTGAAAACATGACGCATCAGGAGACTATCGAGACTGAAGATTCTGCCGCGATTATTCTGAAATTCCGTAATGGGATGCTTGGCACGGTCACTGCTACCTCATCCAGTGTTGAGCCATGGCGTCAGGTCGTTTCGATCAGCGGCACTCATGGTTATGTCGAAATGCTTAATAATGAGGTTATTTATCACCGGTTTGCGCCAAGCGAACTACATGATGAAGTTGCACGAAAACTACAAGAGTGTAAGGAAGAAAAAACGATTGCGTCAAATAAAGATTATTATGGAGAAGGCCATCCTGCTCAGATCAAAGATTTTATTTCCGCAATTCGTGAACAACGTCAGCCGTTTGTTTCTGGTGCATCAGCCAGCAGCACAGTAGAAATTGTCCTGGGTTGTTATGAATCAAGCCAAACCGGCAAATGGGTTAAACTTAATAAAACCGTTTGATCCTCTGTTGCTCTGTCAGGTAGATATTTCATCCCGTATATCACTATGTGATTTTTTAGCGAGAACATAAAGATGTGGAGCTGCGAACGACACCGTTCGCTGCCTGCACATCAAGCTTTATTTTTCCTCTTTAATCTTTAAATCGCGGGGCGGGTTAGCAGTCTCTACAATCGATTCTTTAGGGGGCATTACCATAAATTACTACCATATCTGGTAAGCGTCAAATAGAACCATCTATGAAATGAACCAATTATGATTATATTTTCCATTCTTATTAATCTCAAAACGAATGGAGTGATAACATGATTGGTAATTTATCGGATCGGCAGTTTATAGT
>JAKIUY010000045.1 GCA_021647315.1 Victivallaceae bacterium | reverse complement strand
GCCTACCTCGAAGATACCTTGAGAAAGATCAATAATACTCCAAAGGAAAATTTACATACCCTGCTTCCGCATAAATGGGAAAAAACATAATAAAAAATTTCACAATTTCTGCTTAATTGACGCTTACCCCCATAAGTCCTATCAGTCCCATAGTCCCATCAGACCCAAGTCCCTGAACACATGACCCGTGACTAAGAAAAATCACTTAGGTCATGTGTTCAGAGTCCCAAGCACCCAGCAGGCTGCTAAAAACACAAGCGGGACGCTTATGCTACATCACAAAAAAAGCTCCGGTAAGGTTAGACCTTCCCGGAGCTGAATATTTCAGTTTACAGGCATTCGCCTGAAATAAGCCACTTCATACTGCGCGACTAACATCGCTATGGAAGTGGGTTATCGCAAACCCTACATGATTTCACCCATTTTCTGGTAAAATGTCATGCGGCGTTTTGCATCTTCTTCCGCTTGCGCGAAGAGTTTTTCAGCTTCGTCCGGAGCAGTTTTGAGCAGAGTTGTATAGCGACGTTCACTGCGGATAAATTCCTGGAAGTCACCTTTAGGCTCTTTAGTTTCCCAGATGAATGGTTTTTCGAGTTGTGGGTTATAGCGGTACAACGGCCAGTAACCACATTCAACAGCGCGTTTCTCTTCAGTCTGAGTTTTACCCATATCAATACCATGCGCAATACATGGGGCATAAGCCATCACAATTGATGGACCGTCATAAGCTTCAGCTTCCTGCAATGCTTTCAGCGTCTGCATCCGGTTTGCCCCCATTGAGATCGAGGCAACATAGACATAACCATAACTCATGCACATGAAACCAAGATTTTTCTTAGTCAGACGCATGCCGGCATGGGCAAATTTAGCTACTGCACCGATTGGTGTAGCTTTAGAAGCCTGACCACCGGTATTTGAGTATACTTCAGTATCAACAACGAGGATATTGACATTGCGTCCAGAAGCGAGGACATGATCCACACCACCATAACCAATATCATAAGCCCAGCCATCACCACCGATGATCCAAACACTCTTGTCAATGAAGTAATCCTGATGTTCCTGGATTGTTTCGAGCAGTGCTTTATTAGTGCCAGCCTGAGCAATCGCTTTAGCCAATGGAGCTTTAACCGCAGCCTGAGCCGCCAGCGCAGCGTCATCTTTAGCATCTTTGGCTGCCATAGCAGCTGTCAGAGCAGATTTCAGCTCTGGAGTAACATCTTTACCACTTTCGAGCAGTTGTTCAACGTTAGTTGTCAGCAGTTCACGGTTATTGTCTACTGCAAGACGCATACCGAGACCATATTCAGCATTATCTTCAAACAGTGAGTTAGCCCAAACCGGACCATTACCCTCTTTAGTTTTGCAATAAGGAATAGTCGGGAATGTGCCACCGTAGATTGAAGAACAACCAGTAGCATTAGCAATGATCATCCGTTTACCGGCAACCTGAGTTGCGAGTTTTACATAAGGAGTTTCACCACAACCGGCACATGCACCAGAGAATTCAAACAACGGTTTGATAAACTGTGAGCCTTTAACGGTAGCAGGATTAGCACCATCAAGCACATCATCCGGTAACGCATCAAAGAATGCAACTTTTGCCGGTTCATTGAGCTCTTTAGCCGCTTCAAGCGTTGTAAACTCCAGTGCTTTGGTTTTAGCAGGACATACATCAACACACACACCACAACCAGTACAATCTTCACAATAAATCTGCAATTTATATTCCAGTTCACGATCATTTTTAGTTTTTGATTTAACGGTTTCAAAACCTTCAGGTTTATCAGTCAGATCAGCAGGAGCGATCTGTTTAGCCCGGATAACCGCGTGCGGACAGGCCATTACACACTGATTACACTGGATACAGTTTTCAGACAGCCAATGCGGAATCCGTGGAGCAATACCACGTTTTTCCAAACATGTAGTTCCGGTCGGCACTTTACCGTCAATGGACATCTGTGATACTGGAATATTATCGCCATCAAGGTGCATAACCGGTTTAATAATATTTTTAGCAAAGTCAATCGCGTCATCTTTAATCAGCTGGGCTGGAACAAATGCTTTACCGACAGTCGCGGGAACCGCGACCGCTTCGAGTCCGGCCAGTGCTTTATCAACTGCCGCGCAGTTCATATTAACAATGTCATCACCTTTAATTTTAAAGGTTTTTTCGATCGCTTTTTTGATATAACCAATCGCGTCATCAACATCAATAATTTCAGCAAGTTTGAAGAACGCAACCTGCATAACAGTATTAATTCTGTTACCCAGACCAACGCTTTCAGCAATTTTCAATGCGTCAATAGTGTAGAATTTAATTTTGTTATCAATGATATACTGCTGCATGTCAGCAGTCAGGTGTTCAAACACTTCGCCAGCTGGCACTTCAGAGTTCAACAGGAATGTTCCACCCGCCTTCAGTCCTTTCAGCATATCATAACGACCAATATACGCCTCATTATGACACGCTACAAAATCAGAGCTGTTAATCAGATAGGTAGACTGAATCTGTTTTTTACCGAAGCGAAGATGCGAAATAGTGATTCCGTAAGATTTTTTTGAATCGTAAACAAAATACCCTTGAGCATACATATCGGTGTTATCACCAATAATTTTGATTGAGTTTTTGTTCGCACCAACCGTACCGTCAGAGCCTAGCCCCCAGAACATACAACAGGTAGTATCAGCATCCGCAGTATTAATCTCGGTGTTGATTTTGATTGATGTATTAGTCACATCATCATTAATACCAACCGTAAAGCCATGCGTGCACTCGTTATCCAGGTGAACATAAACTGCATTAACCATGGTTGGCGTAAACTCTTTACTTGACAGACCGTAACGACCGCCAATAATTGTAAGATTTTTACCGGCCAGTGCTGCAACGGTATCCAGGAAGAGCGGTTCACCAATTGCGCCCGGCTCTTTAGTTCTGTCGAGTACCGCAATTTTCTTAACAGTGGCAGGAATCTGGTCAACAAATGCTTTGACAGAGAATGGGCGATAAAGTCTAACTTTAATCGCACCAACTTTTTCGCCTTTGGCGACTAAGTAGTCAACAGTCTCTTCAATGGTTTCACATGAAGAGCCCATAGCAATAATAATTTTTTCAGCTTGAGGATCGCCAATGTAATCAAACAGGTGATACTGACGACCAATTTTAGCCGCGAGTTTATCCATGTAGTCCTGAACGATTTCAGGTGTGGCATCATAAAATTTATTGACCGTTTCACGTCCCTGGAAGTAGACATCAGGATTCTGCGCACCAACTTTAGCATAAGGTGCTTCAGGACGCATCGCACGTTCTTTAAATTCAGCAATATATTTTTTCTCAACCAGCTCTTCCATCACATCATAGCCAACCTCTTCAATTTTCAGAATTTCATGTGAAGTTCTGAAACCATCAAAGAAACTGATAAAAGGAACTTTAGTTTTCAATGTCGCAAGATGACTGACAATCGCCAAGTCCATCTCTTCCTGTACTGATGCCGCGCCAAGCATAGCAAAACCGGTATTTCTGGCCGCCATGATGTCAGAGTGATCGCCAAAAATAGAGAGCGCCTGACAAGCGAGTGAACGTGCAGAAACATGGAAAACTGTCGGCAACATTTCACCGGCAATTTTGTACATGTTAGGAATCATCAACAACAGTCCCTGTGAAGCAGTAAATGTCGTAGTAAGTGCACCAGCACTTAAAGAACCGTGTACCGCACCGGCAGCACCGGCTTCAGACTGCATTTCTACCACATCAACGGTTTTGCCGAAAATATTCTTCAAACCCTGACTTGACCATTCGTCCGCCATTTCGCCCATATCTGATGATGGGGTAATCGGGTAGATCGCCGCGACTTCACTGAATGCAGATGCCACATGCGCAGCCGCTGTATTACCAGTGATTGTTACCATTTTTTTAGCCATTTTTCATTCTCCGAAAATAGTTAGTTGTTTTGAAGTTATTGCAAAAATCCAATAACTTCCTAGATATAAAAATTACATTATAAAAACTAATCACAAATCAGCCTTATTTATATAGAATGCTGAAAGCAAATAATAATCTACCACATTTTCAATATTTTTCAATCCCCCAGATGATGATATAAAATAAAAAAATGCCGTGAAGATTTTTAAAATTGCCGCTTTATTTAAAAGATAAATTTAAACAAGCCAAAAGATGCTTATTATTATTGAAATAAAGCGGATAACAGGGTAAGTTTATCATTGTCGATAGGCCATTGTACAATATAAATACAATGTATCCTGTTATAAAAAAATTAAACTGGAGAATGGAATTATGAAAAAGCTAACTGTTTTAGCACTATCCGCTACATTGATGACAACAGCTGTAGCCGCAGGTAATAATGATAAAAACATTGTAAAAAACGGCAGTTTTGAAATCATCGATGCTCAAGGTAAAATCAGCAACTGGAGGGCTGCGGACTGGAATAAAAAAGAGGAACGCGGCATCATCACCATTAAACAGGTTGATGACGCTACTGCTGGTAAGCAAGCAGCGCAGATTGACTCTACCGTCGGCAAAGGCAATCTCTTGATATTTCAAGGCTTCAAAAAAGAGCTCGGTGTCGAAAAAAAATATAAAGTCACCCTAAAGTTTAAAGGTCCGGTAGGTGGTTATGTCTTTACCTCATTCTATGCACTCGCACCCAAAGATAAAAAAATAAAACCTCAATACGAACATTCAAAGAAACTGAAAGGTAGTGACGCCTGGCAGGAGTTAACCGCATTATATACGATTAAACCTGAATACAACAATATTAAAATATATATCCGTTGCACTAAAACTCCAGTGATCGTCGATGATGTCAAGGTCGTGGAAGTAACAGAGTAAACTGTGGTATATTTGCGTAAAGAATTTTCAAGCCATGGAGTATTTTAGATGAAAATAACCAAAGCAGTAATCCCGGCAGCCGGTTTCGGAACCCGTTTCCTGCCTGCCGCCAAAGCGGTGCCTAAAGAGATGATCCCTCTGATTGACAAACCGGTCATTCAATATGTGGTCGAAGAGGCTGTTGCCGCTGGTATCACCGATATTTTAATGGTTATCAGTGGTGGCAAACAGACTATCCAAGAACATTTCTCCCGCAACTTTGAGCTGGAACAACACTTAACCGTCAACGGCAAAGATGATCTTTTAGCCGACATGCGCCATATCACAGATTTAATCAATATTCACTATATATATCAACATGAACTTAACGGGCTTGGCGATGCCATCTACCAGGCCAAAAGTTTTGTCGGCACTGTTCCATTCGCTATCCTACTAGGCGATACGGTAACGACCAGTAACTGTTCAACTCCAGTGATCGGTCAATTGATTAAAGCTCACGAAACCTGTGACAGTTCAGTCGTCGCGCTCGAAGCTGTACCACCAGAAAAGGTGAGCCGTTACGGGGTCATTGACGGCGAAGTTGTAGGTGATGATCTTTACCGGGTAAAACATTTTGTCGAAAAACCGTCAATAGACGATGCGCCGTCAAACCTGGCAATCGCGAGCCGTTATATTTTCACCCCGGAACTGTTCGAGTTTCTAGCCCAAACCCCACGTGGAAAAGGCAATGAAATCCAACTGACGGACGCCATGGTTTTAATGCTTGAACAACACCCTATGTTCGGATTGAAAATCGATGGTCAACGCCATGACATCGGCAACAAACTGGATTTCATCAAAGCAACCATTAGCTTTGCCCTAAACCGTGCTGAATTCAAAGATCAAGTCAAAGCGTATATAGGAGAGAAACTAAGAGAGAGAAGCTAGAAACTAAACAAACTATTTCACAGAGTTTCACAGAGAAAAACTTTGTGGCATAGTATAGAAATTAGAAGATGAAAGGTAGAAGCTGGAAACTGAAAGTTAGTCGTTGATGAGACTTATGAGCCCCATGGGACTTATGTGGCGGCTTTGCCGCCGAAGAGACATGTATTCTCTTCTTTTTTCTCGGCGACTTTGTCGCCACATAGGGCTCATCAGACCAATTTTCTCGGTGGCATTGCTACCACAAATAAGAATAAATTAACACAAATAATAAACTGAAAAATAAAGAGGCTAAAATGAAAATTATTATCACTGGAGGTGCCGGATTTATCGGCTCCGCTCTAATCCGTCACTTTATCAAAAACAGTGACCATACCATTCTTAACCTGGATAAACTAACCTATGCGGGCAACCTCTCTTCATTAAAAGAGGTTGACGAGAGCGACCGTTACTGCTTTATGCAGCTGGATATCTGTGATAAAACAGGCGTAGAAAAACTATTTGCCGATTTCCGCCCCGACGCGATCATGCATCTGGCGGCTGAATCTCACGTTGACCGTTCAATTGACGGGCCAGCAGAGTTTATCCATACCAATATCGTCGGCACCGCTAACCTATTGGAATGTGCCAGAAATTACTGGAACAACTTAGATAAAGAGCGCCAACAGGCATTCCGGTTCCAACATATCTCGACCGATGAGGTTTACGGTTCGCTCGGCGATGAAGGGCTGTTTACCGAAACAACTCCTTACGATCCACGTTCTCCCTATTCCGCAAGTAAAGCTGCCTCCGATCACCTAGTTATGGCATGGTATCATACCTATGGATTGCCAGTAGTAATGACCAACTGCTCCAATAACTATGGCCCCTATCATTTTCCTGAAAAACTTATTCCTCTAGTCATCCTCAACGCTATGGAACAAAAACCATTACCAATCTACGGCAAAGGTGATAATGTCCGTGACTGGTTATTTGTTGAAGATCATGCCGTTGCTCTTTACGAAGTTTTAGTGAATGGTAAAATCGGTGAAACCTATAATGTCGGCGGTAATTATGAAAAAACCAACCTTGAAGTTGTCGAAACTATCTGTGCAGTTCTGGATAAACTGAAACCGCCAACCGGAATCCAAAATTACAGCGAACTTATCACCTTTGTCACCGATCGCCCAGGTCACGATAAACGCTATGCCATTGATGCAGAAAAAATTCATAATGAACTGGGTTGGATTCCCCATGAAACCTTCACTAGCGGCATCCAGAAAACGGTTCAATGGTATCTGGACAACCAATGGTGGTGGGAACCCATCAGAACCCAGAAATATGCAGGCACCCGGTTGGGTGGAGCAAAAAAGACATAGAAATGATTAGCCACTACCAATAACATTAATAAGAGGAAATTATTATGGCACTTATACCATGCCCTGAATGTAAAAAAAAGATGAGTAACACTATCGAAAGTTGCCCTAGTTGTGGGTACAAACCTACAAAAAAAGAAAAGGAAGAACTTTCAGGATGTGCTAATATCGCAGCAAGTGGGTGTGCGGCAGGGTGCCTTATTATAATTGTCATATTTGTTATTGTTTTCATAGTTGGTTTATTTACTTCAGACTCAAAAAAAACAAATACTGCCGAGAAAGACAGAACCGTTGTTAAGCAAAAAGTAAAACCTATCCAAAAAAAATCGACACAGCCAGTATTAAAACAACCTTCAAAAGCCCAAAGCCCCAAAAATACTGTTAAGCAAAAAATCAAAAAAATCAAAATTGACAATCAACCCAAAATCACCTTAGTCTCTGCCGAGATATTCATTCAAGGATTAAGCAGATATGCTCAAGCTTTTTCTTACGCGAATGATAACAATATTACTATTGATGAGTATTTTAAAGAAAATTGGCAAAAAAGTTTGGATAGATATAAAAAAACTTATCGACTAGCAGATAAAGCTATTGCAAAAAAAGAACTTAACAGCGTCGCTACCACTATGCAGGTTGATAACTGCAATGCTATCGTCAAACAACTAAAAAATATTGCCATAATTATAGCCAATAATAATCCACAAAAATTATCAAGAATCCAAAAAGCTAAATTCCCTTCATTAAAAATACATGATACGATAAACATTACTCGAAAGTCAGGGCAAGTGATCTCAGGTAAAATCTACGAAATAAAACCCAAACAGGTATTGGTAGATATGGGATATGGTGTTATCATCGGAGTGAAACGTCATGAAGTTCCATCTGATTTAATAGATGAAATATGGCAAGATGACACTATGGCTATGGCAAAAAAATACTATATCGAACAATTAACAACCAGTAATGATATGTATGCATTTTGCAGTTGGTTAAATGATAAAGAAAATAAATCTAGCTTACCGTCAAAAATATTATCTAACATGCCCTCAATAGGTAATGCGTGGATAGTTCCAGAAATTAACATGAAGTTTGTATATATTTCCCCAGGTAGTTTTCAAATGGGGTCAAATTCAGGAAATAAAGATGAAAAACCAGTTCATCTGGTAACTCTTAACAAACCATTTTGGGTGGGAAAATACGAAGTAAAACAGCACGAATATCAATCTATTATGCACTGCAACCCTAGTAAGTTTCAAGAAAGCAATAACCCAGTAGAAACAGTTAGCTGGAATGATGCTGTAAAATTTTGTCAGACATTGACAAATCGAGAACATAAAGCTGGACGTTTACCATCAGGCTATGAATACCGTTTACTCACAGAGGCAGAATGGGAATTTGTCGCCCGGGGCGGCTCTGATAGCCTAAATTATAAATATAGCGGTTCAAATAATCTAAATTCCATAGCTTGGCATAAGTTAAACTCCGGCAATAAAACTCATAATGTCGGAACAAAGTATCCAAATGAACTTGGCATTTATGATATGAGTGGCAATGTCAACGAATGGTGTCTTGATGATTACTTTCATGGTTCTAATATTTTGATAGATAATTATAATGGAGCCCCTGCTGATGGGGGTTATTGGGGCAATGGCACCACTATGAGCACTTGCATACTTCGAGGTGGCGGCTGGGCAGGCAGTGCCGATGATTGTCGTTCATCCTGTCGTAATGGACTGTCTCTTAATGCCACAGATGATATTTTAGGCTTTCGCGTCTGCCTTGCATATACTATTAAAATACCAACAACGGCGGAACGTAAAAAAATACAAGAAGCTAAGGAAGAGCTAAGGAAAAAAGAAAAGGAAATAGAAATACAAATTCATAATAAAAAAATAATGAATGAACGAAACAGAAAAGAAGAAAAGTTTGGCCCTCCTCCAGTGGCAAGTATCTGGTCTGGTTCATACAATGAAGTGATTACCTTTTTGAAATCTGTAGCAAAAGATCCTGATAGTATAAAAATTTATTCATCCTCTAAAGTTTTTTATAATGATACAGCCGGTTGGATTATTCAGTGTGATTGGGGTGGAAAAAATTCATTTGGCGGTATGAATAGAAGCATTAATTGGTTTGTAATCAATCATGGACAAGTCATTAAAATGAAAGATGCAGATGCATATAAATAAGCTTTCAAAAATCACCCAAGAACATCTGAAATATCTATCATATCATCGCGAAAATATATTCAAATAATGATTATGGCCTCATATTTTTATCCTTTTTACTAAAAATATTATCTAATTAAAGTAGAAAGAGTGGCTTATATAGCTAAATATTAACGTATAGTCATTTTAAATTGATACTACTGTTGCTATATTATGGGTGAAATGATTACAAAGGAAAAGCTATGATTTCTGAAATAGATAAACAATCAATCGTCACTCTATCAAAAAAATATCATGCCAAACGTGTTTTATTATTTGGCTCTTCACTGTTTGATGACAGTGGCACAAATAACATTGACCTTGGAGTAGAAGGTATTGCTGATGCTGATTATTTCAAATTTTATGGTGATTTGATGCTTACTTTATCTAAACCTGTAGATCTTATTGATATTTCATCAAGAACAAAATTCACCGATATTGTAAGAGCAGAAGGGTTACAGATATATGAGTGAAAAATTAAGCACAATTCAGAAAGCTCTGAGAATTAACCTCGACACCAATCACTACGGCACGATTGCTGAAATCGGTGCCGGGCAAGAGGTCTCACGCTTCTTTTTCCAGGCTGGGGCGGCCGCCAATACCATCGCCAAAACGATGTCAGCTTATGATATGCAGATCAGTGATTCTATTTATGGGGACTGCAGTCGTTACGTCTCTCGTGACCGGGTTGAAATGATGATAAAACGCGAATATGAGTTGCTGATTGAACGCCTCACTGCGCGTCCAGCTGATACCACATTTTTTTCATTCGCCAATACCGTAGCGGCCCGTGGTTATAAAGATGATGGCAATAACCATGGCTGGATCGGACTTAAATTTCAACTCCAACCTCATGGTGAACCGAATGAAATCATTATTCATGTTCAGATGCATGATAAAACCAATCAACAGCAACAGGCGGCCTTGGGCATTCTGGGCGTCAATCTTATTTACGGTGCCTATCATCATTGGAGCGACACCCGTAAGCTAATTGAAAGTCTACTTGATGACCTGGGCTGGGAGCGGATTGAAATTGACTATATCAATGTTTCAGGTCCGCAATTTGCCGGGGTTGACAACCGACTGTTAATTTTACATCTGTTAACTATCGGGCATACTGAAGCAGCCCTTTTTTCCGCTGACGGTTCAACCACCCTCGCCTCTGAATTCCTCTATAAAAAAGATGTTATCGCCCTGCGTGGTCTATTTAATCCACCGACTGAACTTAATGTCAATATGGCACAACACGCCCTGAGTAAATTTATCAGCGAGGAAAATACCTCCACAGAACAAACCGAAACTTTGTTTGAGATGAATATCCGGCCATTCATGGCAGGTAACATTCTTGACGGACGGGAAATCCTTTCACGCATTGATATGTTTGCCTCTATGGGCTATCCAGTACTGGTTACCCGGTTTATGCGCTATTTCAGATTGAATGAGTTTTTCACCGCATTAACTCAGGGCCGAGTACGGTTTATTGTCAGTGTGGATAATATTGAACAGATTTTCGATGCTAAATACTACGAAGGCCAGACTGGCGGTATTCTAATTGCCACCGGGCAACTCTTCAGCAGTGATACTAAATTATATGTTTATCCAAACAAGATGGCTGACGGCACTCTGCGTACCCTGGATGATGTAAATATCCAACCGGAACTGGAACTGCTCTACCTGCATCTAATGCGTAATAACCGAATCATTCCGATCAAAGAATGTCCGTTCGAACTACCGTTATTTAGTGCCTGAACGGAAACTCTCGATTGTAACAGCGGCATAATTTGCGCTAGGATGTCGCCTGTTGAAAACCACGAAGTAAAACTACTAGCGGAAATACCTACCCGAGCGTAGCGACAGATGAAGCATAGCGTAATAATTTCCTATTCGATTAAAAAAAATTGAACTCATTAGTTTTTTTGCCGAAAGTATTTCGGTTCATCTAAAGTTTTTCTGTTTTTTGATATGTGAGATTGCAGAGAAAGATTTTTAACTGTAGATTAAAAAACAATTTATCCGCACACCGAAAAACAGGAAAAGTTTAGTTATAGAGTTCTACAATATAAGGTATTGAGGTATTGAAATGAGCACGATTGATACAACGACATTAATTGAATTATCCGGCAATGCTGCCCTGGAAGCGAAAACGGCATGCCGCCGTCAAATAGAAGCATGGAATCTCACGATGCCGGATATGACACCACTACTGTTGGATTTCGGACTGGGTGACTTTTACCACACCGGACTTGCGGAATTCTGGATTGCCAATGAAATTGATGCCGGATACTGTGGTAAATATATGTTTGTCTTTGACGGTCAGCGCTGCCCGATGCACCGACACAAGAAAAAACTTGAGACTTTCTGCATTGTCAAAGGAACTGCCGTCATGAGTTACGACGGACAGGAATTTGAGATGAAGCAGGGGGATATAATCACTGTTGATCGCTGGAAATATCACAGCTTTATTGGCAAAGGAGCTTGCCTGCTGCTGGAAATATCAACCCCGTGCATTATTGAGGATAATTATTTTGAAAATATAGCTATCCCGGTTGGCGGCAATTATAAGGGATAATTGTAAGAAAAATCCCGTAGGGATGAGGGGAAAATAGCCACGGGTGATAACCAGTGGTCAATATAAAAATAATTTTATAACTCCGTAGGAGTGAATCCCATAGAAATGGTTGAGTCGCACCTACGAAGCTGAAATATATTTATTTTCAAAACGCAGCGCAGCTGCTTGCAGTCAAGTAAAAACTCCAGTAATGCCTCACTCTAATTGACTAATAAACTTTTTTTGGAGCCAGTTTTGGCAAAACTGGCATACTGTATGGCTCTTTCGCCGAAAATGCCTCTATTGTGATTTATCAGCAATAGATCGCTGAAAATTAGAGTGAGGCATTGCAAAACTCCAAGTTATTTTCCGTTTTTTTGTATAATGCTATTGACATTAATGAATCTTTGCGTTATACTATACGAAAACACCGAAATTAAACGGAATCAACGGAATCAAACTAATGAATCTAGTAATTGAAAGACTTAGTTCAGAGCCACTCTACCTTCAAGTGAAAGAGTCACTTAAGCAATATATTATTGAGAAGAATTTGGTGCATGGCTCCAGATTGCCGAGTATCAGCAAAATCGCTGCTTCTGCAAATATTGGGTTGGAAACTGCTCAGAAGGCACTGAATGAACTTGTTAAAGAGGGAATCTGCTATAGTCGGCCGAAGCGGGGTACCTTTGTAGGAATTCCAACTGTGGTAAAAAAGAAAGACATTTGCCTGTTTTACCATTATGACAAAGACGAGGCAATTGAGAACCATGTTTCTGAATTAAGGATTTTCAAGGGTTTGCGGAGTCGGGCACACGAATTAAACATAGATATATCGTTAATTGTAAAAGAGCCTGAAGAGACCATCGCGTTCTATTTGACCCGCAAAGAATTCAACGTTACCGGAGTATTTATCTTTTCTCGCACGGATCTTGATGAAGGGAAAAAATTGGCTATCAAGTTTCCGAATATTAGGTTTGTTTACCTTGCATATTACCTACAGGGAATCGAAACGATGCCGCCCAATGTTTATGGTGTATTTGACGATGATTTTGCTGGTGGTTATCAGATGACCCAGTATCTGATTGAACAGGGGCACAAAAATATTATTGCATTCAACATTGACATTGATTATTGTGGATACCGTCGAAGAATTTCAGGATACGAGCAAGCAATGAAAGACAACAAATTGCCACTGGATCCTCAAATGGAAATCACCGTTGACCGTTCAGATGATATCTCTCTTCAGGATTTAGGTCGGCAAACCTGTGCCGAACTATTGGAGCAAAAATGTAAGCACCCGGAAGCAATTTTTTGTGTCAACGACATCTTTGCGGCAGGCGTTGTCGAGTATCTTCAGGAACATGACCTTGATAAGGAGATCACTGTTACCGGCTATGACTATGTGATTCCAGTCTACTCACGATCTCATAATTTCAGCACCATGGCGGTGAACTATGATAAATTTGGTCCGATCGGTTTTGATTTTTTAATATCGAAAACCCCGCCGCAAATGAAGATTGTCAAATTGCTGCCACAGCTTATACCAAAAGGAGAATGTAAACTCGAAAGGCACCTGCAAGCGACTGTTTAATCGTAGTTAGACGGCGCTCGAAAAGGTCGTGCAAATGTAGTTTTTTGTTAGAATACAGGCTTTAGCCTGCATTTTACACAATGTTTAACATATTGTACTCGTTTAGGTTGAATTTTAAACTTTTATTCTGTGCATTTGAGCTTAATTTGTCAAATAAACTAACTAAAAACTACCCATAATGGGTATAACCAATGGAGGTCAGCGGCAAAGCAAAGTATATATTGAGATTTTAAAGTGTAAATTGAAACTCGCGTTAAAAACTAGCCATAATGGCCTACAGAGACCAATGCAAAAGTCTCTACAGCAAAAAATTAGGAGTAATAGCAATGAAACAGTACAAAGCAACAAAAGCAGTAGCGGAAATGGCGCAAAATAACAACAGGCGAAAAAGGCATTTCACTCTTATAGAATTACTGGTAGTTATAGCTATTATTGCCATCCTCGCCTCAATGTTATTACCTGCATTGAATATGGCAAGAGAAAAGGCAAAAAGTATTTCATGTACCAATAATTTAAAACAGATTGGCACCTTTTGGGCAATGTATGCTGGTGATTTTGATGGATTTGTTAAAACCGGTTCCGCTCCGACGGCTGATTGGCAATACAATATAAACACCGGTACTGGCTCCTGTTCACCCTTATACATGTTGGTTATGAGTCCGCTTTATGCACCAACCTATAAACCTTCCGGTCAACCTGGATATATCAAACGTACGCCGCCTAACTGGATTTTAAGATGTCCAGGGGCAACAGATGCAACCAGTAAAAAATTTGGTCAAGTTTCTTATGTTGGCAGACGCGCCAATGATTCAGTAATCAACCTAGCCAACAGTAATGTGGAAGGTGGGGTTCATTATGCATGCGGTTATTTTCGTCCAAGTAAGTTAACGTCCAATAAATCACTGTATGCTGATGGCGTAGTTCGGGGTGATACGATTTTTTACCACCCTCAAGCGGCTAATGTACTGTATACTGATGGTTCCGTAAAGGGTTCAAAAGGTGCTTATCTTACCTACATTGGTGGTTGGCGTGGTGATGGTGCTTACGACAATATATTTTTAATTTTTGATAAAAATCGTTAATGGGAAAATGCTATACCTATTCAGGTTGGATTTTAAACTTTTATTAAGGAAAGGAATAATGAATTGTAATATTTTAAAAGTAATGAGTATTTGGGTTTTGGTATCAGCTTCCAGTATTTTGTTTGGCGCTGATGCTAATTTATTAAAAAACAGTGATTTTGAGGCAACCGACGGGAACGCACCGGTAGGCTGGTTTTCCAGTAGACCATATATCGGACATTGTAAGCTCATTCAGGATGTGGCACAGGCTTATCAAGGGAATAATTATCTAATACTGAAGCAGACCCGGAAGCTGCCGGTAAACATTCTCCACCGCCAAAGATTTCGAGTGGGACAAAATCGTAAACTTGACATCAGTCTCGCGGTAAAGGGTAAAGGTAAACTATACGTAATGGGCTATCTCTATTCCAATAAACGAGCCATGGGATCAATTTACAAGGAATTTATAGTTGACTCCGAAAAATGGAAAATTATCAGAGCAAAATTAACCATCCCGGAAAAAAGAACAAAAGGTAAAACCGGGGAGGAGAAAATAGTAAAATATACTCTCGCTCTACATGTAATTGGCGGCCCGGTGATGGTGGACGATATTAAGATGTATCTTGCGGGCACCAGACCACCTGAAACACCGGCTAAAAAAACTCCTGCAGCCAGCGCAGGTATCAATACTCTGACGATTCCAGAGATCAGCATCCCGCCGAAGATTGACGGCGTGCTGGATGATAAGGCTTGGAAGCAGGCTGCCTCTATAACCGGATTTTACGGTCTTGACGGGAAATTGTCATCCAGGCAAACATTAGTATATATGTGTTATGACCTGAAAAATTTTTATTTCGCATTCAAAATTAAACATGAAGGTAAGTTTGGAATGGGTACAGCGGAAAAAATCAAACAACCAAAACATAGCGTTGATGCTGTTGAAGTGTGGCTGGCGCCAACTGCGAAAAAATGGTATCATTTGTATGGTGTGCCCGGCGGCGGTTATACTTCTAATAGCAAAGGAGATAGCAAGTGGGACTGTCCTTGGAAAACTGCTTCAAAAGTGAAAATCATTACTACAACAGCCGGAGCGATTCAGACTTTTAATACTAGACTATGGACTTATGAAGTTGCAATCCCTTACAATACTATAGGCATCGGAACTGTAAAAACCGGCGGTTCCATGCGCATCAATTTCTGTCGCGATATTTCTACTACTGATAAGGAACGTTCACCACGTGATTGGACTACACTTTCGCCATTGCTAAGATTCAACAATATTGAAAAATATCTGAAAATTCGCTTTGGCGGCAAGAGTCCGGCTCTCCAGATAACTTCACTTGGAGATTTACGAAATGGATTATTGGGATTAAAAGGTAACATTGTCGGAAAACAGAAGACAAAATTAGATATTAATACGAAAATCACCTTTCCAGCTATAAATAAGAATCTTTTTAGTAATAAACAGCAATTAATAGTTCCTGAGAGCGGAAGTCAAAATTTTACCTTTAATCAATCAATCAAACTGAAAAGCTCTGCCGATCTACTGCTATCAATTAAGGCGATCGATCAAGAAAAAAAAACAGTTCTTGCTGATTTGACAATTCCATTCTCATGTGCAACGTCCTTTAGTTTAAAACTGAAACCGGTATATTCAAAAAAGATTTTGTTTGTCGATATTGATACTAGCCGAGTTCCGGGAGTTAGTGCTGATTCAAAAATTACTATCGAAATAGTTGGCACAAAAGTCAAAAA
The DNA here is from genome assembly GCA_021647315.1 of Victivallaceae bacterium. Classification (GTDB taxonomy): domain Bacteria; phylum Verrucomicrobiota; class Lentisphaeria; order Victivallales; family Victivallaceae; genus JAKIUY01. The sequence goes on along the minus strand of JAKIUY010000045.1, from coordinate 18,185 downwards.
AATGATTAAAGTCAGTGCTGAAAACAGGCAGCAATCAATACTTCTTGATATCTCCAGTCTGTCTCCTGACAACTATCAGGTGCGTGGAATGCTGATGAATTCAAATGGAAAAGCTATTGCATCAGTTGCCGAACCACTACCGGTTCCGGTTAAGCCAGCATGGATGGACAACAAGATTGGGATTGTAGATATTCCGCCGGCTCCGTGGAAGCCATTGCAAGTCAAGGGCAATATTGCAAATTCACTTATATGGAAATATGAAATAGGGAAAAATGGATTACCAAAACAAATTAGCGGATTAAATAAAACATTACTTACTGCCCCGGCTATGTTCAAGACCATTGTAAACGGGAAGCCCGCAAAGTGGAATTTTAAAACACTGAAACTGCTCCGGAAAAATGCCATGCGAAGCGAATGGGCAGTCAACGGTAATTGTGGAGCATTAAAACTCAAAGGTATCTTGAGAATGGAGTATGACGGGTTTGCAAAGTTGAAGTTTCAGATTATCCCTGAAGGTAAGCAGACAATTAATGCTTTAAGCTTTGAATTCCCATTGAAAAAAAGATTTGCCAGATATGTTAATGGCAGCCGTTCGCTTCCGCCGGAAAAATATTGTTGGGCAAGCCTCTATAAAACTTTCTCTTCCGCTAAAAAAGTTGATATCGGGGGCAAAAAGTTATGGATTTACAGCCCAAAATGGATTTGGCAGAATATATTTTTTCATTCTATATTTGTGGGTGGCTATGACAGTGGTTTGGGCTTGGTATGTGAAACAGACCGCTACATCTACGGGAGTAAATATGTTGAATTCCTAGAAAAACCTAATGCAAGGATTATGAGAGTAAATCTTATTTCCAAACCAGTAAATATTAATCAGCCTTTGGAATATGCTTATGCTTATATTGCTACGCCTACTAAACCTGAGCCGAAGTTCAAACAATGGCGGACGTCTGGAATAACCAAGCTTGACATGCCGGAACAGATGAAAGTGATTGATACCGCCTGTGCTTATCACCTTTTGGATAAAATTTCATATCCCAAGCTTCATAGTCCGAAAAATGCAAAAAGATATTTTGACAACAGTAAAAAAATCGGCTATAAACTTGTTCCTGATTTTTATCTTTCTGCTGCCAGCTCCGAAACGCCTGAATTTAAACTTTACGGCGAAGAATGGACTATCGCCCCCGGTGGAGGATGGACTGCCGGGCGCGGGGCAGCAAAATACACCTCTCATGCTGGTAGTTACTCGCAGTTTTTACTCGACACTGTGAAAAAAATGGTTGAAAATCTGGGATTTAATGGAGTATATCTTGATGTCTCTGAATCAAGAGCATCAACCAAACCCTGGCACGGTGGTTGGGTTGACGAACAGGGCAGAAAACGGGCGGTAGTTCCTGCCTTTGCCACTCGGGAACTCTACAAGCGGCTCTATACCTATTTACATACGGGAAATCGTAACGGAGTGGTCTTTACACACCTGCTCCAGGAACCCATCACCAGTGCTTTTCTTGATGTCGTGACGGAAGGCGAAGAATGGTGTGTCGAGACAGGAAAACAGTACACTCGACTGTCACCAGATATGTTTCAGGCTAAGCTTATGCGAAATCATTTTGGTACTCCATTCATTTTCTATGCTTTTCACCAATACGTCTGGCGTGGTAATAAGTATGGCACGCCAATACCGCTGGATGAGATCTTAATGATGGGACTGCCGCATCGGGTGTTACCATTGGTTTTAGATCAACCCGGAATGAAAATGATGCCGCAAATCTGGAAGCTGGTAGAACCGTGGTGGACAAGCGCAGAATTTATTCCGTACTGGGATTCCAACTGTCCTGTTTCCACTGGTTCGGAAACCGTTCTGTCGAGTATTTACCTCAAGAGGAAAGCAAAGAGCGCGATGTTGATCGTCTCAAACTGGCAGTATAAATCAGTAGATACCGTCGTGGAATTTGACTTGCAGAAATTGGGTGTCAAAGGCGATTCACTAAAAATGAGGGAAATCTATCCGCAAACTCGGCAATACAGTCTTACAGGAAATAGATTACAACTTAACTTAGCGGCAAGACGCTTCAAAATAATCATCCTTAAATGGTAAAAGGAATATGATGAAACAGAACATTATGCTAATATGCTCTGATCAGCATAATCCTTTTATAACCGGATGCTATGGTGACCAGATTGTCGAAACTCCAAACTTGGATCGTTTAGCCCGAGAAGGTACAGTTTTTGATGCCGCATATTGTAATTCCCCATTATGCGGCCCTTCAAGAATGAGTTTGATGACAGGCAATTTCCCCTTTAAAATCGGGGTGTTCGGTAACAGCTGTTGTTTAAATAGTGCTATACCTACTTTTGCTCATATCGCTGTGGCGGGAGCTTATCATACAACATTGATTGGGCGAATGGATTTTCGCGGCCCCGATCAGAGCCATGGCTATTTGGAAAGACATATAGGTGAGCTTTTTCCGGCATCAATTTGGGGCGGGAATGTCAGTTTTGCTCCATTGCCGGAATATCTTGGAAGTATGTCAAAGCCTAATCCTTTAGAGACGGTTGGAGCGGGAAATACATGTTACCTTGACTATGACAGAGACGTTACCAAAGTTGCATCTAACTGGCTTCAAAATTATGAAAAACGCCAGCCACAACGGCCTTTTCTCATGACGGTTGGTTATCTGTCCCCGCATTGTCCATATATTGCCCCGCCCGAGCTTTATTCAAAATACGCCGGCAAAGTTCCGCCCCCTCCTGAATTGACGAAAGAGCTTGTTAACAACCTGCATCCACTCAATCAGGATTACCTTCGAAAGAGTGGTATCGATCAGGTTTCCCAGGCAAACAAAATCAAGGCTAAAACCGCCTATTTCGGTCTTGTTGATTTTTTAGATCAACAGATAGGAAACCTGTTACAGACTCTGGAAGATTGTGACTTGCTGGATAATACTATTATTGTCTACATGTCAGATCACGGTGAAATGCTCGGCGAACATGGTCTCTGGCACAAAGGATGTTTTTATGAACAAAGTGCAAGAGTTCCGTTGATTGTCAGAATGCCTGATGAAAATGCCGCAGGAAAGCGGGTAGCGCAGAATGTATCTTTGGTAGACCTATTTCCAACTATCTGTGATTGGGTTGGCGAACATCCAGAATATCCGCTGGCTGGACAAAGTCTGAACCCCTTACTGGAAGGTCGGAACGTAAACCGTCAGAATCTGGTCAAAGCCGAATATTACGCCGGTGATTGTCGAAGAATGATTGTCAAAGGACACTGGAAATTGTCTTATTACAGCAATTCATCATTGGTTGAGTTATTTAACCTAGCGGAGGATCCGGGCGAATATAACAATCTGGCAAAAGATCCAGACTGCCAGACAGTATTGAATGAATTATCCAAAGAGCTTTATGCCGATGGCTGGCATAATAAAGTGTTCAGTGATAATGAGGAAAAACTGCAACAGTTTGGATATTATGACTGGCTTTTGGGAAAATTTTACCAAGGCGCGGATGCTCCATGCAATGCTGATTATATTCATAATTATTGGCGTCCGAAGAAAAATAGTAATTGGCTGTCTACAGAAACAACGATTAAAAATAAATCTTAACTGTAGAGGCAATTTCAAAACTCTTCGTGGCAGATTTTTGATTTTTACCGGCATCTTTTGATTTTGAGCTCAATTACATACCTAACCGGTATGCTCATTCGCTAAAAAATCAAAATCTGCTCACCAAAAATGCTAAAAATCACGCTCACGCTGGACTTTTGAAATCACCTCTGTAATAATGATAGAATGAATGGAATAAATTATGAGTCATAATAAGACAATAAACATGATTATAGTATGTGAAGACAAGCTGTTTGAAAAATTGAAACCTGCTTTTTTTATTGATGGCATAAAGCTTTATCCGCTTTCCACAATCAACGATAAATTATGGGAATTAATTCTGTCTGAACTTAAAACCGGCGTCGACTTTCTCTCTATCGGGATCCTGCCTGATGAGTTTTTAAATAGTCTGTGGTTAAAAGTCTCCCCGAAGGCGGAATTTAAGCCGAAGCTTGAAATCTCTTCTGATAATCAGCTAGACCTGCGTAAGGTTAAATTTAAAGCTACGGAAAGTTTTTTCCCGTTTGTAAAAGACCCCTGCGAGCATTTGGGCTGGCCGGGTAACAGTGAACCTACAGGCGGAAAAATAAGAATCAATGCTTGTCACGGAGTTGAGGAGGAAATCAGGGCAGACTTTGTCCCACTGGTTACCGCTCAGGATCGCTACGGGAAAACAGTGGGATACCCCGGAATTATGCTGAAAAACTACGCTGGCGCATTGACAACCGGAAATTATCGTGGCAGCAGGTGGTTTCAGTTTCTATTCAATGACCCGCTCCGTACTCTGTCAGTCAACGGTTGGAAGAAGCTGCTTAACCAAGTTTATACTTACTGTAATTCAGGAATTTACTCTTCAAGGCTGAAGACGGAATATGCATCATACCGCAAAGGCGAAAGGGTTAGAATTTCCTGCCGGGTTTCTAATAAATTACATGAACCTGTTTGCTTTGAAGTTAAATTCAAGATTTATGATAACTGCGGGAACTGCGTGGAAACCTGTGACGTAATCCGGATGGCAGTGAATTCCAGGGATGATATCACTATTGAAACCTCCTGGCTGGTGCCTCAAAAAAAACCGCAGGATTACTACCAGATCAAAGCGGAACTTTATAAAGAGGAACGTGATGATACGCCTCGTGAACGCTATAAAAAAATGCTATTTGTCGAAAGTATAAACTACGGTTTGGTAGTCATTCAACCGGAAATTATTCAGCAAGGCCCTAAAGTGCAAGTCAAAGCATGTCGGGTAGTAATTGAAGGACAGGATGGATTTTTCACCGGCACGCATTACTGCGGGACTAACTCTTTTTACGAATGGATGTGGTATGATTTTCAGACAGAAATTGTCAAACGGGAAATGAAAATCCTTAAAAAACAGCACCTTAAACTGCAACGAATTTACACTCCGCCTGTACTCAATGAAATCGCATTGCGTGCCATGGATGCGTTTATTCAACTTTGCCGCCAAAACCAAATAGCGGTAGAAATAATCCTCTTCAGCCAATGGACCAAGCGTTTGGGAATTGAGATTGATGGAAAAAAAGAGTATTGCGAGTTCAGGTTCCCGGATGAACAAAATATGCTGAGCATGTCATTTAGAAATATTGAATTCCAGCAGCGTTACACCAGCTTGCTGGCAAAACGGTACAAAGATGTACCGGGACTTATTTGGAATGTCGCCAACGAAGGAGCTCTGCTGAACGTTCCCAAAAATCAGCTGGCAAAAGCATCCTGGCTTGACAACAGATACCGCGACCTTAAGCCACCTTATAACTCTATCAATCTTTGTCAGCAATGGTTTGCGGCAATCATTCAGGCGATTAAAAAGGAGCACGCCCCGCAACCGGTTATTTCTGCCTATACTTATACCTGGGCTAATGGCGACAGTTATTTTATCAACAAACTCGGAGATATTGGAGTTTACCATGACTACTCTCCCCAGCTGCAATATGCGATGCATGAGGATCTTACCTGCTGTAATAAACCGCTATTTCTGGAGGAGATTGGCATTAACAGCCTAAATCATACCGAACGTTTCAACCATTATGACGCTATCATTCATTCTGCAATTGGCCTCCGGTTCTGTGGCGTTTGCGTTTATGAATATGGCGTAAGCTGGCTGATCCCGGAATTACCGTTTGAAACCAGTAATTTTATCTATTATTCCAGAAAAAAACCGGAAAATAACGTTTGGGGTAACGGAGCCCCAAAACTTTGGCCTGTTGACAGCGTCGGTCAGTGCGCTTATGCAGCACCGTTTCTGTTTGGCATGATGTTGCACTGTACCGGATTACCTTCGCCTGCGGCGAAACTGGTTGGGAAACTATCGGTGATCGGCAGGAATTTAGGCTACCATCCGACCCCAAAAACAGTATACTTAATTGTACCGATGGAATTTACCCGGAAACTTATTATCCCTAAAGGGCACAAACGCAAAACTGATTTTATTGAAGCCGTCATGCATGAACTCCACCAACAACAGGTGAATTATGGAATTGTTCAAGAGGATATGATTCATACTATTCCGAAAACCGCGCAAATACTGATAATTCCAAATGAAAACCGACTCAAAAAAACGGTGGCTGAATTTGCTGAAAAATTTTGCCGAGCCGGCAAAGAAGTTTATGTCGGACAAAGCATGGACTGGAGAAACTCCTTACTGCTGCCGCGCATCAAAGTCACTCCGGATAACAAGCTCTCTGTCATTGTACGTGATTTAGATGGCGGCAAACTATATGTGCTGACTAATCATCGCCCCGGCTTCAGAAGCTTCACCCTCACTACCGAGTGCGGCAACCAGGTAACAATCAAAATTTCAAAATTCGGAATGATCGGCGAGCGTAACGGTAAAATTTTCCTGATAGAAAGCAGTGGAAGCATTGAAATTAACCATGAAATGATTGCTGATTCCGGCAATAAAAGATATTTCATGGAATTTGCTGACGGCAATGAACAAAACTTGAAAATTATTCCCATTGAAGCAATGCGCCTGAAAATATTTTCCCCTGCATTGAACAAAATAAAACTGCTTGATTATAATGGTCAGATTGTCGATCCCAAACTTGCTTATAAAACCCGTGGCAATGCTCATATCCTCAATATTTCACCTGAACAAACAGATTATATTCTAAACTGTAGAGGTGATTTCAAAACTTAAAACCGAGATGATTTCAAAAGTCCAACGCGAGCATAATTTTTTAACGTTTTGGGCGAGTAAATTTTGTTTTTTTTAGGATTGCCTTTCGCTACGCTTAAGGCTTAGCCTGCGCATAGTGAGCATACCGGCAGGTATGTAAATGAGCTCAAAATCAAAAGATGCCGTTCAAAATTAAAAATCTGCCGTGGATAGTTTTGAAATTGCCTCAACCATATAAAATAAGAAGGTGCCCGACAAATAAAAATATTAATTGCGACTTGTCTTTAACTGAATTCCAAACAATGGAGTAAATCATGAAAATGTCAGAAATTAAATATCTATTAAAGAAATACATGCTTGTAGTTATATTTTTAACCTCCACCTTAGCAGGTGGCACAACTATTAATGTTAGTAGCTATGGCGTAACAGGCGATGGGACTACTGATGACTCAGTAGCCCTTCAAGCTGCTTTTGATGCCGCGGCAGCACAGAGCGCAACCCTGCTGATTCCGGCTAATTACACCATCCGAACCACTAAAAATCTGTTTATTTATGGTACTGTTGATATTAGAGGCGAAGGGGACAGTTCTATCATTTTGTGTGACGCTGATTTGGCAAATGATGTTGGCCGGGGATATTGGATAAGTGTTGGTATCACGCGACATAAGAATAACGGGGGGGTACAGTCGACCTTTACCGGAACTATTGATAACTTATCCATTGCGGCAAGTAGTAATGCAAAATTCAGGCGTGGTCTATGGATATTCAACACCAGCAGCTGTGTTATCAGCAACATATTTTTTGATTTTCGTAATGCTGTCGCCGGTAGTGACGTTGCACTGTTTGGCGCGGTTGAATCCGGCAATAACTATTACTGGGAGCCGGTTGGTGCGAAGCTTATTGAAAATATAACAATAACGAACAATATATTTGTGGCAAACCACAGCAAAAATGGTTCAGAAGGTTTTGGCGTTAACAGTGCTAAAAATGTTGTGATTTCAGATAATTTTGTTTATGGTGTCGGTGATGACCCTATTGCAGGTCATAACGTAGAAAACCTGACCATCCGCAATAATGTCTGCTATAGTATTGACGGCCGTATATTGGTCAATAATTGTGTTAATGTTAATATTATTGACAATTACTGTGAACGAATACCTGAATATGGCACACAATGGTTTGGGGGCGGGGCACTTATTTATTCAGCTTTGGAGGCAAATAATTCCTGGGCTGCGCCTGCGAACATTACAATTAAAGATAATTACCTGTTTTTGCCCGCGGCAGTGCCGTCGGGGACATACGGAATCAGGCTTATGGGAGTACGTACCGCTACTGTAGATTCAAATATCCTTATAACAGATACATCATCCGGTGGCGGCGGAATAAATATTGAAGCCGATACCGCCTATCCTGGCTGGACTGATCCTGACGGATTAGATACGGATGGCATTGCGCGCCCCCGTGATACTGAAATTATAAATAATCTCTGTTCCGGACTCTATCCGGGATCTATCTACCAAAACGGCTTGACCTCATATTTCCCCGGCACGTTCTATAATGTGTTCGGCAATACTGCCGGTTCTTATCAGTGGTATACCGCCAACAGTGCCTGTATGAATGGTAATATCCTCAGCGGTGGAGATTATATCGATTATCAGAACGCACTTACTGCGATCTCAGACCCGGTTATCCACTTTACCGACAGCATTGATAATATTGTTCCCAGTATCGTATATTTGTCCGGCACAGCGGAATATACGGCAATACGACGCGGACGAATTGCAGGCTACGAGGTACAGCTTGACCAGACGATTACGGCTGGAACTATTTTTGTACAACTGTATAAAAATGACGTTCAAGTGAGTCTCAGTAATATTTATAATACCGGTACAATTTATTTGAATAAAGCCGACCCGAATCTCGCGTTTGAACCCGGCGATGTTTTTACGCTGAAAGCCAGAGGATATTCAACCCTGCTCCCTGATGACGGAATTAAACTTGATATTACAGTAAAAGGCTTGGAGTCCACCCTTGCGCTGGATTTGAAGTTTGATGGAAATTCAGGTGCTACTGCAATAGATTCATCAGGCAATGGTAATGCCGGTATTATTACCGGTGCGGTAAGAACACCCGGCATTCAGCAGGGGGCTTTATACTTTGACGGCAGTGACTCTGTTACCGTCAGCGATCATGCCAGTTTAGATATTACTGATAATTTATCCATCGCTTTCTGGATAAACGCGTCAGATTATCCAGCTGGCTACGCAGGCTACCCGATTGAAAAACGCACTGATACAACTGATGCTAATTTTGCCTGCTATTATCACGGCAATGCGGCAGGGATAAATAAAGGTTTACTTTTATTTGTCGCCAATGCCGGCGGTAACTGGACGCAAATATCAGCCAATAATTATATTCTTCCACAAAATGAATGGGTACATATTGCCCTGGTATATACTGCTGTGAACGGCGGACAGCTCTATATTAACGGTGAGCCTTATGGCAGCCCCAAAGGTGGAGGGACATTAGCGATCAATAGCGCAGATTTGAAAATCGGGCGAGAGCTCAAAGGAAACATTCATGACGTGAGAGTCTATGACCGCGCCTTGTCTCCGCTGGAAATTAAGGGAATCTATTACATTGACCAGAAGCCTTAATGCGGCGGCGGCTAATTTATAGAAATTAAAGGACTGCTTTAGCGTGCTTCTTTGAGCATATAGTTTGTGCGCTAAAGCTTCTACTCCAATAAAATGGTGCTAACCTCTTATTGCCGCACATTTTAACTTCCAAGCTCCATTAATTAGTCACCAGTTTAATCTTCTATTTTCCTTGTAATTGTTTTTAACGCTTTGATTCACGTGATACTTGCGGTGATATTTCATTATTTGGCTTTGCTACCTACAATAACTCAGCGTGTAAAAATAATGACATTTGGGGCATGCATTTGGCTCCTCGGCATACCATATATTGTGGTTTAAAAAATCAGTATCTTCACATTCACTGTGATCTTCCATTTCATTATAAACTATATGGTTTCCGCCGACTATATCACTGCTTATTACAGGTTCCGTTACTACAGCCTGTTGAACAAGCCTATAGAAAAGCTTACCTCTTGAGGCAGAGTAGTTTCAGGGACGTTCGTCGTAAATATATTAATAATAAATAATTGACAAAACTATATCCTTGCTTATAATATTTTTGCATCTAATATTAAGTAACCGTTAAGGTACGTGTATACCATTCTCTGAAACGAATAATATCCGGAGTACGACGGAGACGATTTAGGGGCATTCATTTGGAATCGCTGATAAGCTACGTTACTTTTACAAAAAAAATATTTAAAAAGTGCTTTGTAATTCACCGATTACGGTGATATTTTTTGAGCCGTACCTACGGCACTGTAATTAGACCCTATTCGAAAAGATTTTCTGGTTCGATTAACACTGGTAAATAACTTGATCGTTCGAGGTTGATTAGCGTTTGCTGTTTGCGCTCGGAGATCGCAAGCTACTGGTTTGGCACCCTTTTCGAGCACCGTCTAATTATACTTTAAACGCTTGAAACTTTAGCATTTTTCGCACCATGACAACGCTGTTTATGGCCTTAAAAATAAGAATAAACTATTTTTAGACACTTGCCATTTTACCTGTGCAATGATGTCGCAATCAAACGGAGCACAAGTGATTTATTTAATACTGTTAATCAGTGGATTCAGTTCGCTTTACTATGAATTTCTGGCACTTAAACAGAGTGAGGTTCATCTTGGCATCTCAACTTTCGCGGTGAGCAGTATCCTATTGACCTTCTTAACCGGGATTTTTATCGGCAACCTACTAGCCGGTAGATTGATAAAAAATTATTCAGACCGCAAACTTAAAAATATGCTGATTGCCATTGAAATCTTAATCATTCCAGTCGCGCTGTCAACGCCGTGGCTGATAAAACTCACCGGTCAGTTCTACCTGAATAATATTACTATGGATTGGCCGTTAGTTTTGAGACTGTCAATAAGATACCTGTTAGTTTTGCCAGCCCTGTTGCCGTTAAGTATCCTCACCGGGGTGCGGTTTCCATTGTACCTGAAATTATTCAATCGTCGTGATCAGATAGGGGTGCTTTACGGCTTTTCCTGCCTCGGTTCTGCCATCGGGGCTTTGGCGGGTGGATTTTTCATATTTGAATATATCGGGGTCTATAATTCACTGATCAGTGTTATCGTGATTGCGGCACCGACCAATATACTTCTATTAACCCTGTGGAGTAAAAAAAATGTTTTAAACACCACACTTCCGCCCGCACCGACAACAACCAAGCCATTGCTAAAACAGCCGGTAATAACTATTTTACTGCTGTTTTTTATCTTAGGACTAGCAACAATCGGTTTAGAAATCCTCTGGGTACGCAGTTTAATCAGAAACTTTCCCAATCATCGCTATATTTTTTCAACCATAACCTCAGTATTATTAGTGTCACTGTTTATTGGCTCACTATCGAGCCGATTGATTAAGCCAAGTAAAAATGCAATAATTTTCAATTTTTTAGCCCTTGGTGTAAGTTGTCAACTGGGCTTGGGGCTTCAGGAAAAATTTAATTTCTTTAAACTATTTGGGCATGCAGAAAATCTATCGCTTTTTGTTTTGAATACAACTGTGGCAACTGCAATCATCATTGCCCTACCCTGTCTTATTCTCGGTCTCCTGTTTCCACTGCTCTTCAATTATGCTCAACAGCACCAACAGCTCGACAAAGCCCGATTAACCGCTTTAAGTATCTCAGTCAACAGTGCCGGTGCTATCTGCGGCGCACTGTTATTCGGCTTTTTACTGATGCAATTATCCGGCTACAAAATTCTGCTGACCGCCTTAAGCGGTGCCTGCCTTATTATTCCGCTATTCGTCATAATTAAAAAACACTCGATTTTAAAATCGGTCATCTATGGCGGTGGATTGTTGCTGTTTGCGGGGGCATCATGGCTGTTTTTTGCGGACCAGCCACTTAAAGACTATTATCTGCTAACAACAATGACCGGTGCCGATGCCGATGTCAGAATTTATGAAAGAAAAAACTTTGACACTCCGAACCGTATATTAACCCTGAATCAGGCATTTATCTCCGGCGGCAGTGGGTATTTAGCTGAACGCACCCAACGCAAACAATCACTGATGCCGCTCCTATTAGCCCAACAACCGAAACGGGCATTGACTATTTCTCTTGCCACCGGCATCACCGCATCAGTCTTTGCCGAGGCTGGCATAAAACAGGTAGACTGTATTGAGCTCCTGCCGTCATCCATCAAACTTTCAGCATATTTCAACCGTGAGAACGGCAATATTCTTGAACGCGATAACTTCAAACTGATTATCGGCGACGGACGGCTGTTTATCAAACGCGCCAAGGATGAATATGATATTATTCTCTCCGACAACTATCAATACAGCTCCTCAGCCACCCCGATGATGTATACAGTTGAAACTTTTCAAGCAATCAAACAGGCGATGAGTGAACATGGAGTATTTGTTCAATGGCTACCGATAAAACAGATCCCACCTGAACACTTGAAGATCATCATTAATACATTCCGCCAAGTTTTTCCTGACGGAGAACTCTATTTCAATGATATTTCCCGCACCAGCATCCTGCTCGGACTGGTCGCCTATAAAAATAATCAGCCAACTTACCTGAAAATCGCTGATAACTACCAAAAGAACCAGCAACTATGCCGAAAATCTCTATTCAATAATCATACATTATTCACCTACTATATCGGCACCGCAAAGCAATTCAATGAACTCTATCCAACCCAGGCAGTCAACAGCCACGAACACCCGGTACTAGAGAAGTATTTCATGCAGCAACCGTTCAATCGGGTGAATTTCGCTAACCTGGAAGTCCTATACGAACAAAATAGTTTCAACCCCCAAGTGCCATTCCAGAACGCGAACGCCAATATCATCCGGCGAAAACTATTTATTGAAGTGGGGACAGTATTAACAGAACAGCACAACAAAAATTATCTCAATGCGTTCAATCAACTCAACCGGATACTTCAACGTGAAAACATCAATAATCAACGCATCAACACCTTTTTCCCAGAAATAAGTTTTCTGAAAGGTGAACTTGCCACAGCTTTAGCCACCCAATATTTTGCCGCCCGCAATATCTCCTATGCCAACGGTTATTTAAATATCGCCGCAACAACACTATTCCGCAACTCCAGATTTTTCCGTATTCAAGGTATTTTATTCGGCATCGCGGGCAATTTAACGGCGGCGGAACGGTCCTTCGATAACGCCCTGAAAGCTGAACCACGCAACCTGAGCGTGCATGAAAGCAAAGCCCTGACCTATCTTCATTACGGTCAGAATAGACAGGCTTTAGCTGAAATTAAACTGGCACTGGATTCCCCCTACCCCAATTTAGTCATTCTACGAAGTGCACTGATTATTTATATGAAACTTGACCGTTACGAACAGTTTCTGCAAACCTTAGAACGCTATCTAGCTCTAACGCCAGGCAAGTCCGCTATCATTCCACGCGCCATAAAATACCTGAAAAACAAAAATAATCCTGCAATGATCAAGCGACTTGAAGCCCCATAACAGGTGGCACCTGAGGCAGGTACCGTTTCAAGCTCCGCAACTACGTTGCTACGGGATAAAATATTTTGCAAAAAAATGACAAGACTTTGCGATTAAGGATCCTCAAATGGCAGAACTTTACGAATTACGATTAACATCTAATAAAAAAATCGAGCCCGCATTGCCCGGGATTGCGGGCGTCCCACCCGCATTGCATTTATACAATAAAAATGACCCAGCCAAAGCTATCTAACTCATTTTGTTCTCCGCTTACTTGGTTTTTACCATTTTTGAACTATATTATTAGTTGCTTAAATAACTTAAACCAATAGATTTGTCAAATTTTGGTGAATCATAAAAAAATAGGACTCTATGATGTACAGAAAAGAGATAAAAGTAACGGATTGCACAATTCGCGATGGTGGATTAATCAATAAATGGCAATTTTCAGATGAATTGGTACGCAGAGTATTCCTGGCAGTAAATGAGTCAGGCGTTGACTACATGGAAATCGGCTACCGTGCTTCAAAGAAAATGTTCGACCCGAAAGAGTACGGTCCATGGCGTTTCAGTACCGACGAAAAAATCCGCGAAATCATTCAGGATACCCCATTAAAAGTGAAACTCGGCGTTATGGTTGATATCGGCCGAGTTGAGTCTGAAGACATTGCTCAATGCTCTGAAAGCCCACTGGATGTTATCCGCGTTGCTACCTACCTGAAAGATATTGATAAAGCTATCGCGCTGGCTAACGAATGTGATGCCAAAGGTTATGAAACGTTTATCAATATCATGGCAATTTCATCCGTCAGTGACGCAGACCTCGCAATCGGTCTTAAACAAGTTGATGCCGAAACTAACGTTACTGCAGTTAATATCGTTGACAGTTTCGGTGCGCTCTATTCAGAAAGCGTCCACCATTTAGTTAAAATCTATCAAGAGAACCTGAGTAAACGTGAAGTCGGCATGCATGCTCATAATAATCAACAGCTCGGGTTTGCCAATACCATTGAAGCGATTCGCAAAGGAGCAAACTATCTGGATGCCACTATCTCCGGGATCGGTCGCGGTGCCGGTAACTGCCCACTTGAACTGTTGCTCGGCTTCCTGAAAAATCCTAAATTCAATCTTGAACCAGTCCTCGAAGCCCTGGAAGATACCTTCCTTAACCTTCGCAAAGAGATCGAATGGGGTTATTTGATCCCTTACATGATTACCGGCATCCTTAACGAACATCCTCGTACCGCGATTGCTTTACGTCAAAGTGAGCGTAAAGACAAATATGTTGAATTCTATCGTGAAATGACCACCCCTGAGTGTATCTGCGAGTAGTAAAATTAGCCCCGGGAAATGAACATAACCGGCTGAGCCGGAATTTTTTCAGACAGGATGAACAAGATTGACAGGATTTTTTGTTTTATCCTGTTTTATCCTGTTATCCTGTCAAAAATACCTACCCGAACGCAGCGACAGATGAAGCGTAGCGCAATAATTTCCTACTAATTTAAAAATAACCGCCTATACCGAAACATCGAACGTCAAACATCAACTGTATACATGAACAAACCAACAACAAAAACAAATACCGGCATCTCTACTGAAATAATCATCCTTGCGATTAGCGGCTTGGAATTATGGGAAAATAAAGATTTGACAATTGATGATTTTCTCGACTCTGAACAGGTTGAACAATCAGACCTTAGACGCACTATCTCCAGTATACTATTCAGTTATTTTCGTAATAAACCGTTGATTGACGCACTAATAAAAAAATTTGCCAAAAAGGTTAGAGGGCGCGATAGACGGATCATTGCGATCGCAACCGTACAAATGCTGTTTCAGGATGCAATCAGTGCTGAATCGGCCGTCAATGTCGCGGTCGACCTGGCAAAAGAACGTTTTGGCAAAAGAACCGCCGGTTTTATCAATGCTGTCCTCCGCAAAATAAACCAGACCGATATTGAACAATTCCGCTCGACGTTACCTGAATGGGCAAGCACAGCTCTTCCCGAAAAATTATATAACCATTGGCAGCAAATTTTTTCTAAAACTGAATTCGCCGAGCTGTTAGCCAAACTACATCAGGAACCCAGACTTTTTTTCCGACAGTGCAGAGAGCTCAATCAAGATGAAATAGGTTGCTGCGACGCACTGCAAATAACCAATTTACCGTGGCTCAATGATTTTAAATTTTATTCATGCACTAATCCCGGTGCTCTGTTGGCAAAAAACTGGCTTAAACGGGGGCATATTTATATCCAGGATCCCGCTACTGCAATGTCAATTTCACTGATTGATTTTACCGTTAACATCCAACGAGCAATTGACCTCTGCGCCGCTCCCGGCGGTAAAAGTTTAATGATTGCGGAAAACCTAGCTCCTGATGCAAAATTAATCGCTGCGGATCGTTCAGTTAAACGCCAACAGCTGACTAGAGAAAACCTCTTCAATCACGGCTTCTCCAAACATGAAGTTGTTGTTACTTCAGCAACCGATAATTTATTCGACCAAAAATCATTCGATCTGGTTTTTCTGGACGTGCCATGTTCAAATACTGGTGTCTTCCGTCGCCGTCCAGATGCAATGTGGAATTGGTCTGAGCAAAAAACAGCTGAATTAGTTAAATTACAGCAAGAAATTTTAACAGCCAGCAGTAAACTACTCAAACCGGGTGGTCAGTTGATCTATTCAACCTGCACCATTGATCCTGCTGAAAACCAACAATTAGTTGCTAGTTTTATAAAAGATAACCCGGAATTTAAACTAATAAAAGAGCAAACGTTACTCCCCGGCAAAAACAATGACGGTGCCTACGCCGCTAGGATTGATTTATGCTAAACCTCGCTGCATTAACAACCGAAAAACTTACCCTGCACTGTCATACCATATTCAGTGACGGGGGCTCAACCATTGATGAGATGGTCATGCGTGCTGTTGAATGTGGATTCTCGGCTATTGGCATCAGTGATCACCTGGTACTGCACCCCACACTTGAAGTTAAATGGGGCATGAATATTGATAATATAGAGCAATATATCGCAGAGTTAAAATCAGCTGCCGCAAAATCACCAATCCCAGTTTATACTGGCTTGGAAGTCGATTTTTTTCCCAACAACCCACGTCAATCGAAACTGGAAAAGCTACTCGAAAGTTATCAGTTTGATTACCTTATCGGTAGCGTTCATTTTATTGATGAATTTCCGATAGATAACCAGCGATCAGACTGGTCTCCACTATCTCAAAATGAGATTAATGATATACATCGACGCTATTGGGAAGTAATGAAACAGCTAATTCAAGCTGATATGTTTAACATTGTTGGCCATCTTGATCTAATCAAAAAACTTGGTTTTAACACTACAGATGACCTTTCTAAACAGATCACCACTGCAGTTGAGTTGATTGCAAAACATAACTTAACTGTGGAAATCAACTGTGCTGGTTGGGATAAACCTTGCGCATTACCATATCCAGATAAAAATATTTTTGCTCAGTGTCGCCAACTTGGAATCCCAGTAGTTATGAACGATGACGCCCACCATATAGATCAACTAGGACAGCATTATCAACGTTCCATGGAATACTTTCTAAATAATCTCCAACTCATCCCGTGATGGCAATGGTGGAAATATTGCTGCTGGAATAGTCTGATACCAGTAGGCGACAGAACACATATCATGCATCCCAGGCAGAAAATGCCCACCGTCACGCCAGCCTAATGCCTGGATAGTAACTTTCAGATCTGCTTCAAAACGAATCGGATCCATGATGTGCCAGCGGTACATAGAGTGACGCTGGTTTGCGACATAAAGCCCGTCAGGTTTGATTACCTGATGCATGCCTAAATAGGCAGTAGTGTATTCCTGATATTGATTATCAACATCCCAGTTGTATGAACCGCCAAAATAATCCTCGGTTCCAGTACCACAAATGGTCGGAAACTCGTCATCACCATCCATGAAAAATTTAATCTCCCCTTCCCCCCACCAGCCATTGTTATTTATCCCCCAGCCCATGGAAGTTCCGACATAGTGTCCCTGCCCTTTTATGCCATCGACAATTGTATAGACTTCTTTATAAGGCAACGGATTTGTCCGTCGGAACTGGGCATGAAAATAGGCCACGTCTGCCGGAACTTCAGTCAACGTATAATTAATCTGAAAAAAGAGGGTTGCATTCTCAGTCGGATGAATATTTTCCATCGTAATCCGGCAATGTTTACGAAACGGCATTTCCCAGAAACAGTTCATGCCATTTTTGGGATTAACCGCCACCGGCACCGAATTAACCCGCGGATGATGCATCGTAGTCCGTGGGTTTTTAGGATCCATCCACGGACAGGCAAAAAAATCACCTGCCGGACATTCAACGGAAGGATTATCCTGCCCATCCCAATAGATACGCAAAATTAGATCACGTCCGATTGAACCGGTTAACCAAATACTCTGAATTGCTCCGGGACCATCAATCTCAGCCAACATAAATATTTCACCCGGTGCAATCGCATCCCATGCTTTGCATTTCCACCCAGTACCAAGTTCACGTGCGGGACCTTCAGGATCAGCTGCCGCCATTCCGCCTTTGCCTTTGCCACCAGTCCGATTTTCAGAAGAAATTGAACGCGTTTTTGCCTTGCTTAACAACGATAAATTACCCAAACTCATACCAAGTCCATTAAAATTACTCATTTTATTGTTCCTTAAATTTATGGTTAATATTTTAACAAAAATTATTACATCAACTCACACCTGTCCTAACAATTATAAAAACTACCTGATTTAACAATTTTTTCCATTCAAGTCATTCAATTTTGTTCAATTTTGTTCAATTTCTCAAAAGTACCCCCCTGTTTTAAACTATGCTGTC
>JAKIUY010000183.1 GCA_021647315.1 Victivallaceae bacterium | reverse complement strand
AGACTATAAACTGCCGATCCGATAAATTACCAATCATGTTATCACTCCATTCGTTTTGAGATTAATAAGAATGGAAAATATAATCATAATTGGTTCATTTCATAGATGGTTCTATTTGACGCTTACCCTTTGTAAGTCACTGGTTACTTCTAGCCCAACTTCCGCACTTAAAAAAAAAGCGAAAAATATTTTTTTGAAAATTATTCGCAATAGCCTGGTATATATAAGTAGTTATGCTGATTGATGTTAAATTTTATAAAATTCATCGTAAGTCATAACTCTTTGATTATCAATGACCATATTTTTATAAGTCACTTTGTAGTGCCTGCTTTTTTGTAAGTTATTGATAGTAAACCAGCTTTTTTTTGCCTGCGGAAACCGAGCTAGTAGCCAATAACTTACAAAAAGCAGTTTAGCTTGACCAGCATCACAAAAAAAAGTAAAGTTTCTTCCCGTTCAAAGTATATTATATTAATACACTCCAGTATTTTCTGTTTAACAAATATTATTTTGTTTCGATCAGGATGATTTTCATTGCCGGGCTGCTGAGTTTGTTGCTTATCGCTATCAGCTCGGTATATTGTTGGGCTGTAAGAATCGTTGATTTGAAATCCACGATACATTTGATGCTTAGTTTATTGGTCGCGGTCTGTTTGCAGCTAATGGTGAAACTGCCACCGTTGCCGGGGGCTTTCCAGCTTAGGTCTGCCGGTTTCAACAGAATACTGGTGGTGTTTTTCGGTAGCTCAATAGTATAAAGCTGTTCCAGGTGCATCTTTGATAGGCTGTAAGGATTATCACGCACCGGCTCGCCGACTTTAATGATATTGGCAAAGATATTTTCCGGCAGTGCCAGGTAGAGATATTTACCCTCAGTTACCGCGAAACGGTCAACGGTTACGGCAAACTGCTCTTCTCCCGGATAAGATCTGAAATCGGTTTTCAATTTATCTACCGGTTTAGCACTTTGGGATATTGCGGTCACCACCTGTTGGAAATAACGCTTCCGCAGTTCCGGGGTCATTTCGCTGAACTTGCGGTTTGCCACGGCAAAGTTCATGCCATTACGCCAGATCTGTTTGGTAATGGTTGCCTTGCCCCTGTTGTCAATAACCATAGAAAAGTTTTCTGAACGATTGTTTTTCATCGCCTCTGCCACATTAACCGTTATTACTTTGCCAGTTGATGTAAGCGCGAAACATTCATCATGCGCCGCACTGCCGAGTTCGGCGTACTGATTAGTATCATTCAGGTAGATATAGCCATCGCCGGTTTTGACTCTGACTAAGATGGTTGAGAAGAAATCAGGTTGCGGAACTTGTGCTATTCGTCCGATTAATGATTTTGACTGAACATTTGAGACCAGCACAACTTCGGGGGAGAAGCCGGCAGCTTTGAGTAGAGCGACCAGTAACACTGCCCGGTCGGCTGAATTACCATAACGATCTTTGAATACGGTTTCCGCATCGGATATGGCACTTAACGGCAGGTCAGTGAATGCTGGACCGGCGGTGCGAATGTTTTTCGCGACAAAATTTCTGATAAGCAATATTTTATCACTCTCATCCGGCACGTTTTTAATTAGTTTTGCAGTAAAATCACTGATAATCTGACTGCCGACCGAAGTTTTCATCAAGGCATAATTTATTTCCCCCGCATAGGCTTTGAATGAGATTGATGAGACTGTTACTAACGGCACAAAACTCCATTCAGGCGGTGCATAGATCTCAGACTTGATCATGGGCTGATCTTTAATGGTAAAAGAGTGAGTTACCAGCCCCGCATTTGTCGTCTGTTTGTGTTCTACGCCAGTGCTGTTAATATTCAGTTTGATCGCCTTCGGCACGGTTAGCGTGAGTCGTTTATAGTTCAACGGATAGCTGCTGCGGAAATTTTCCATCAGTGAAAAATATGGGCGTTTAGTCAATGAATATTCAATTTTGTATTTAACCACTGAGCCGATTTTTACGCCCGGCAGGCTGGCAACCAGAATTTTACCCGGCGGATAACGCGGGGCTGAACCATTCCATGATGCATCCATCAGGTTTACCTCCTGTGGATTGATGACATGTTTTTTCCCGCTTGGCTCAATCACTTCAGCACTGATCAGCTTTACCTTTTCCCAAGCAGGATTGTAATCCAGATGAAGTTCCGAGTTATTTTTTACCCCGGCATAGTTCATGATTTTCTTTTCAACACTTACAGTCTGTTTCCAGGCTGAAGTTGACTGTAAAATTATATCCGTTTCCGATTTCAGAATAACTGCTTCCAATTCGACAGCCTGTTTAATGTTCTTATTACTCGTGACAGTTTTTCCCTTACGACCAGTTAGACTGGCAAAAATCGGCATTTTACGTTGCTGATATTCTATTTCACCCAATGCCTTTTTAAGTTTAAGATATTGTTTGGGGCTGAATTCCATAGTTTTTAATAAAAATTTGCTCTTGCCGGTAAACGTTGCCGCCTTGAATTTGAGTTTCTGATTCCAGAACAGGGTTTTGCGGTCAATAACTTTTGATTTAGGCAACGCAATAAGTTTTTTTACCGGCAGAGTTAAGCTAAACTGTTCTTTAACGCCGCAGGTGGTGAAGAGTTGAAATGGATATTGGCGTTTTTCGAGCCCGGTACCGCGCAGAATAAAACTTACCACTCCGAAAGCCCGCCCAAACCAGGGGGCTGGCAACATCGTTTTGCTCTTACCGGCAATCAGAAATTGACCGGTGCGGTAGCTTATATTCACAATCAGCGGTTTGGTCATATCACGCAGGTTCTTCGGTTTGATCTCCAATGCCAGCAGCTCGGCACCCGGTACGGCGCGTTTGATCGCACGGGCAAAAAACTGCTGCCGTTCCTCCGCTTTCCAACGTGAGAAAGCTCCACGATAGACATTGTCATTAATGCCTTCGAATTTCAAGACAGTTTTGGCCTCCAAAACACCAGTCCCGGTAACTTTACCGGTGGTCGAAATGTCCATCATATTTTTTTTGGCCGAGCGTACAGTTGATGTCATCAGTGTTTCACCGGTCGGTGTGCAGACCAGATAACTCTTGTCACACAGATATGACGGCAACAATTTAGCAGTAGTCTCGTCGGTCGGATCCATCAGTGAATATGACCCGTCCGGATTTTTAACGCAGCAAATGGCGTGATTGAAGAAATTATTCGGCACTTCATAGTCTTTTTTCGGGCCGTTGAGGAAAAGCACCGGAAATGCTTTATAACCGGCGATTTCGAGCATCGCCACCAGCAACGCGGCTTTATCACGACAGACACCGTAACGGTTGTTAAACGTCATATCCACATCATGCGGCTCGTTGCCTGGCGATACTGTTTCAGGAGTAATGCCCATGTAGCGGATCTCTTTTGAGACAAATTGGAAAATAGCGGCAATTTTTGCTTCCCGGGTTTTCAGGCCGGTAATCAGTTCTTTAACTTTTGCCTTCATTTCCGGCGTGGTTTTCTGTAAATGCGGTTCACACAGCTTCCAATACCATTTTGAAATATCCTGCCACTTTTTAACGGTACTGACCAATAACCGTTGAGAGACCAGATAAGCGGCAGGCATTTTCGGTTCCATAAAAATACGCGGCACATTATTGAAAATCCATTTATAGATAATCCGTTTATCACGTTTGGTTTTACTGAACTCAACCGCGCCTTTAACTTTATCTTTAACCATAAATTTCTGTAATGGCAACTGTGGCGGTGCATCAATTTCAATGGTGTATTTGATAATGGGATGAACACTCTGCGTTACAAAGAAATCACTGTAGGCATCTTTCATTCTCACCTTGACATAGGTGCGAACATAAATAGTATGCAGCATATCGCCGATCTGAAGACCCGGAATAGCGATCTTAAGAATCTTGCGGTTGGGATTATAGATATTCTGTCCCATCTGTGATGAATCCACCATGACCCGAGAATATTTTTTTACATCAATCGGCACTCTTTTACCGTCCGGCTTGATAATTTCCAGCAACGGCACTTCAACCCGGCTGTAAGGCAGAGCGAAATGCAATGCTGTCGTGCCGTTTTCCCGCCGTCCCTTCTCCGTCAGAATTTTTTCGTAAAAATCATCCACGGTAACTGACGTTCCGTCCGGGTTATAGGTTATTTTCTGATAATCATCCACCAGCACCACATCAGCATCAGGAAAACTTTTGCGGTCAACCTTGGCCGCCATTTTCATTACCGCACTGAAATCAAGCAGCGCAGAAGATTTTTGCTGTAGTTTTACTTTAGCAGGCAAGACCGGTTTTGTTTCATTCTGAGCCGTTAACGGCAAGGTATAAACTAGCGAAGCCAGTACGGCTCCAGTCATCAACGTATATAATGATCTTTTTTTCATAGCTAAAATGTTCCTGCTTGGATTTTGCTTGTTTTGTAACGAACTTGGCTGAATATTTAAAAATATTTCAATTTCAAAGAATTTTCTTTGAAATTAATATAAACGGAGCGGAGAAAAGCCTTTAATTTCCGCGATGCGGAAATTAAAGGCTCTTCGAGTACCGTCTAGCTACATTGGATTTATTAATCTTCAAAACGCCAGTTAACGAAAATCATTACCGGTGCCAATGAACGTGGAAAATCTTTAAACCATATTTTGTTGGTATCAATGATATTGATCAGGCCAAATTGGATCCCAGTTTTTGTTTCTGCTGTATAATTAAGGAATCCGAACTGAACGCCATGCAGTGAATCGTTATTGTTGAAAAAACTGAACTGTGCGCCTTTATAGGCATCCGCATAATTAACCAAACCGAAACTTGCCCCCAAACTGTCGCCGGTACAACCGTTGACAAAGCCGAAAGCAGCTGAACTTTGTGGATTTTCTCCCCAAATGCTCAGGGTCAGCCCCTTGACAAGCTGTGTTTTCTCGTAAATGGCAATATCCGGCGTAAGGCTGGCTTGAAACGCGACATCCTCACCAGCAGTTGCGATAAACGAAGACAGGACAGTTACCAGACAGACAAGAACAAATTTAGCTTTCATTGAAAACTCCTTTAATTGTGTTAGGGATCACAGAAAAATTGGTGAATTCTACTCCGATAGCGGAAAACTTCAAGTTACTCTTTTTTGTGATCCTCTTTAATATTTGGAAACTGCAAAAGTGAACCATTTCACCTCTACACTACTTAATAATATAAACAGTTAACTGATATTGCAAGCTGTTATCCGGAAAACCATTG
>JAKIUY010000044.1 GCA_021647315.1 Victivallaceae bacterium | reverse complement strand
CGGTATTTGATCCTATAAAAGGGAAAATGTATGTCACCTCGTCCAGAGTGTCAGAGTTAATGCACACATTTCCATAAGTAAGATGCGTTTAATCTGACAAACGTGCATTTAACTTTTCAATTAACGAATTATTTTTATTTTATCTTTAAAAACCCCGATAGTTTTTTGCAATTGCACGAGCCAGGGTATATATTAAATGCTTCATGTAAAAAATTTGGATATTTTACTATAGAGGTGATTTCAAAAGTCCAACGCGAGCATGATTTTTACTGTTTTGGGCGAGTAGATTTTGATTTTTTAGCGATTAATCATACCCGTGGGTATGTGAATGAGCTCAAAATCAAAAGATACCGTCCAAAATCAAAAATCTGCCGTGGAGAGTTTTGAAATTGCCTCTATAAAAAAACAGCTAAGCAATTATGCTTACGTTAAAGGAGACATATTATGAAATTGATTCATGACAATGATGCAGATCTGTCTGTATTGAACGGTAAAACTGTTGCCGTTATCGGCTATGGCAGCCAAGGTAGTGCTCAGGCACTTTGTATGAGAGATTCCGGTGTAAACGTAATTATCGGTTCTATCAAAGATGCCTCTTATGATAAAGCAGTTGAAGACGGTTTTGAAGTAATGGATATCACTTCAGCAGCGGCTAAAGCTGATATCATTCACATTCTGCTGCCAGATGAATTCCACGCGCCAGTTTACAAAAAAGAAATTGAAGCATCAATGGTTGCCGGAAAAACTTTTTCCTGCTCTCATGGCTTTAATATCATCTATAAAGAAATCGTTCCCCCTGCGGACGTAAATGTAATCATGGTTGCACCTAAAAGTCCTGCGACTGAAGAACGCAAAGCGTTTCTGGAAGGTTTCGGCGTTCCCGGTCTGGTTGCAGTTCATCAGAATGCTGATGGCAACGCACTTAAAATCGCTACAGCCATGGCCAAAGCGATGGGATTCACCCGTGCCGGCGTATTGGAATGTACTTTTGAACAGGAAACCTACGAAGACCTCTTCGGTGAACAGAATGTTCTCTGCGGTGGTCTGGTTGATTTGATGAAATATGGTTTTGAAGTATTGACTGAAGCCGGTTATCCACCGGAAATGGCCTATTTCGAATGTGTTCATGAAGTAAAACTGATTGTTGACCTGATCTTTGAAGGTGGCATCCAGAAAATGAACGCTGTTATCTCCAACACTGCTGAGTGGGGAGAATATGTCAACGGTCCGCGGATCATTACGCCGGACGTAAAAGAGCGCATGAAAGAATCTCTTGCTGACATTGAAAGCGGTAAATTCGCCAAAGAATGGTTGGCGGAAGCCAGAGGCGGAGCTAAAACTCTGCTGGCAAAACGTGAAGCACTTGGCGCACATCTGGTTGAAACAACCGGTGCTGAAATTCGCTCACTGTTTGAAAAGAAATAACGGGAACTTTCCCGATTTGCTTTTTTACTGTAAATCATTAAGATTTGCGTGATAAGGATACTTTAACCTAATAAGAAATTATTACGCTGTGCTTCATCTGTCACTACGTTCGTGTAGGTATTTTTGACAGGATAACAGGATTGTACAGGATAAAAAAATCTTGCTCATCTTGTTATCATGTCTGAAAAGTTCTGGCGGAGCCGGTTATTTTAAAAGCTGATTGTCCATTACAGATAATCAGCTTTTTTTTGCTCATTTACCTTGCCTTTTACGAGTCTCGTTGGAACAGCGTAATACCCAAGTGCATTCTTTTAGCTAGACGGCATTAGAAAAGGTCGTGCAGATATAGTTTTTTGTTGGGGTACAGACTTTAGTCTGCAAACTATACGCTTAAAAAGCAGACTAAAGTCTGTACTCCAACGGTGCTCTATAACCTTTTCGAATAGCATTTAGCTAAATTTATCGTGCCTGTTTAAATTCAACTGCACAGCTCTTTAACAGCTTTTAGATCGCAAGACTTTATTTTTTATATTCAAGCAGTTCACCGGGAGCAGTCGGGGATACAGTATCAATGTAAGCTCCCTTGCCGTAAACGGATGGTTTCATGGATGGCCGGGATTTTTCCAGCAGTACAGCTGAAATCTTACAATTGACAGCCTGCAGCTTCATCGCAACGCGAGAATAACCGTAACGTTCATATTTGGTGAAAAAGTTTTTTGAGATTCGCTTGCCGGTTTTAACCGGGATCACCAGTTTGAAAGAAAAACGCTTGCCGGAGTCGGTGCTTTGCAGAATGACTTCAGGGTAGTCGCCGGTGATAGCAGTTACTTTGAAGGAAAGCGTGTACCAGCCGGCGATGACCGGAGCACCTGTGGTCAGGTCATCTTTCATCAGATTGACGACTCTGACACCGCTATTCGCGGGTTTGGTCAGCAGCTGATTTGGTTTGACATCCAGAGATGAACAGATGGTTTTGGCCATTATATCGGCAATTAGAGCATATCCTGCTTTAGAGGGATGCAGTCGAATCTTCTTTTCCCAGCCGTCAATTTTACGCAGCGGTTTTTCGTATTCTACCCAAACGACGTTGCCCGCTGGAAAAGCTGTGGAAAACTGAGCACGGAGGATCTTATTGGTTGCGCTGTTGCATTCATCACGCAATGGATTTTTTGTCGAACATGGTAGTATTGAAGATAGAAATACTTTTTTCACCCCATTCTTTTTAAGTAAAGCATTGACGATCCTGATAATATTCTGTGCGGTTTCTTTCGCTTTAGGTTTTACCAGCTCTTTGGTTTTAACTCCATTGTTATTAGTGCCGATTAGCAGACTGTAGTAGGGGCAGTCGGGAAGAGCTTTTATCCGGTTAAGAACCCGGCCTGTACTGTCGCCACCTTCACCGGCATGGCTGTAGCCTAAGACTGCGGTATGAGTGCCGATAAAGGCCACATTCGGCATCCGTTTGAGCAACTCCTTGCGCCAATAATCGCCTTTACCAGACCAGGTGATGCTGTCGCCGATCATACATAGCGGCAGCTGTTTACTGGCCGCAGTGGCACTGTAATCAAATGAGGTCGTCTGACCTGTTTCAGGTTGACTGGCGGTCGCCTGACTGTTTTTTTTTTGCTGCTTATTAAAACTGGCAGTATCAAGCACTTTGCCGGGAATAATTTTGATGATGCCGGTCTTCCCTGGTGCCGGTCTGATTTGAAAGACCTGACAGCCTTTCCAGGGGCCCCAGATACTTGATTTAGCCTGGAATTCCACTGATGTTTTGCCCTGAATCCATTTGAAACTTTTACCTCTGGCTTTGACTGGAACTTCCAGCATCTCTGAACCATTAACAATGACCGTGTTAATGGCTTTGCTCATTATAAAATAAAATGCAACAGACTTTTTGTCTTTATTAGTAAAACTGCATGTAATATCTTTGTCGGTAAACGTATAGGTCAAAGTCCCTAACACATTGCTGCCGGTTATGGTTTTGTCATCGACTTTCTTGAGATTCTTTAACGGGGGAACTTTGCCCTGGCAGAGATAACTGCCGGCGGCAACTTTTTCCTGAGTCAGAAACTCTTTGCCGTCAACTTTAAGGCTGTTGAGGTAGCCGTTTTTAGATTTCGCCTGGTAGGTTTTTGCCGTCACGCTCCAATTGTCATTGGCAAATTCCAGTTCCAACGCGAATAGATGATTTGCGCCTAAAAAGAGCGCGCCGCACAGTAAAGCAATAATTTTCAGACGATTCATAATAGATATCCTTAAAGTTGTTTTTAACGGTATATTTCAAACAATAATCTAGCTTTTTTAACTTACAACTGACCTATATAACGCGTCATAATCGCAAAACCGTATTGAGTCTGTCCATAACGAGTATACTTCTTAAGTAATAACCCATAATTACCGCAAATGCAAGTTGAATTGGTCTGCCCATAACGTTAATTATCAGCTTTTATAGCACCTGATCTGTTTGCGGTATTATTCTGTCTGCAAGAATAGCCGCTCCTGATTCCTCTCCGAATTTTTCCAGAATATTAATAGTCCCCTGAATTAAACGTTCTGTCGAATCTACAGCACCGGAAAGTGCTGCCTGGCGGAACCCATAGGCGGCAATTCCTATGAAATTGAGCCGTGAAGCGGCAATAGCACCGTAAAGATGCAAATCACCCGGCAGATCGTGTGGCTCATAAATACGCAGGAGACGATAATAATAAAACAACATTCGAGCATAATCCTGATTATCTCTGGCATGTTTAAATTCTAACATCATTGCCTGGAACGCGGCTTGATGATCCATATTCATAACAGCCATCAGCAACGCTGAATCAGGATCACGGTTGCGGGCGGGAAATGGTAAACCATCATTGTCATCTACCGGTAAATATGGTGTTGGGTCTTCACCTGAACAAAAGGCCTGCCAGGCGGGGAGCAACTCTCTTTCTCTGTCATCAGCCGGCTGCTGTCTGATTCTGGAATCCAACCAGACAAAAATGGTTCCGAGCAGAGCACCGGCAGCAAAACCCGCGACGTGAGCCCAGAATGCCACCGCCATGGAATCACCGATAATCTGTAAACTGTAGAGTAATTGCAGCAGAAACCAGCTGCCGAGCACAAAATAGGCTGGACCGTGAGAAGGTAACGGACGGCCGAAAGCCAGTACCAGAAACCGTATTTTGAGTTTTGGAAACATCACCAGAAAGGCACCGAGAACTGCGGAAATGGCTCCGGATGCACCGATGGTAGGAACGTCACGATATAACCATGGAACCGTCCAGACATGAGCCATCACGCTGAAAAATGCTCCAACCAGGTACAGCAGAGCAAATTTCCACATACCAAGTGCTTTTTCGCAGGTTCGCCCATAAATCCAGAAAAAATAGAGATTGCCGATCAGATGCAATACGCTGCCATGCAGCAATGTGCAGGTAAATGGCGACCACCATTTAAAATCGACAGGAACGCAGCCGAAATTAAAAAAGATATTTTCCCGCTCAAACTTCGGCAGATAATCATAAAGGTAAATATATGCCGCTATACAGACTGCCATAATGGTATAAACCATCCAGGGGCGGCTCGAATAAATACGCTCTTCTTCAATTTTATACGGTATGAACATAATGGTTAATGGTTAATGGTTAATAATCCTGACGCAAACGGATGCCCATACAGGGACACCCTCTACAAACCCATCAAAAAAAATGCACTTGTGCATTAGTTTAAAAATTCTACTGAAAAATCATCCTTTGAGCTCTTTTTCGCTCCGCCGGATGGTTTGTTGAATTCTATCTCTATTTCAACCGGTGGTGACTCCTTTTCAGGTTCTAAGGAACGATCTTTTTTGGGCTTAGATGATTTTCTGGGGCGGCGGCCCTGTGGAAACAATCCCATCAAACCGGGGAACTCCGGTTCCGGTTTAGGCTTAATACCATACTGCTCAAGTTTTTCTGTCAGGTCGCTTACATTGAGAGAAACTCCGCAGATAAGCCTGACAGAACAGATGACTTTAGCACGTCGCCGATCCTTGCTCATTAAGTCAATATAGTGATCAAGCTGCTGCTTCTCGATTATTTCAGCAGCCGACATTGCCTGCTGAAAACATTTTTGCGCCTGAATATCATCATCAAGCTTTTCATACGTCTGTCCTAGATAATAACTGTAACTGGGATAGATAACACTGCTCTTCTCGAGCTTGATTGCTTTAAACATCGTTAAAGCGCGACTGGAGTCGCCACTTTGCAGTATCGCCCGTGCCTCGCCGATCTTCAGATCATTATACACCGGCGTTTCCTGCCAATACGCAGCACATTTGGCAAATGATATCGCCGCCCGCTGATTCCAGACAGCAGCCTCATCAGGTTTTTCCAGAATACGCAGAGCCGCCGCCCGCTGATTTTCCCGGCTGGCTTTGTCGAGCAACAGCTTGCCGACCTGCTTCTGGAACCATGGGCGCCTGGCCTCTTTGGCACTCATTTCTTCCAGACTGGGGTTGCTGAAATTACAAGAGTAGGCAATGCTGGAAATAAAAACGCACAGTAACACCCAGGCGACAGGTAATTTAAGTAGTTTTATCCCGGTGGAGAGTACCCGTTTTTTCTTAATTTTAGCAGAACATGACTGGCAAATTACCGCCCCCTTGGCCGCTGTCGTTTTCAGACAATCGTGGCACATGCCATAACCACAACCGGTACAGGTCACTATCGCCTCATTCTCCGGATGTCTGCTGCATTGCAGGCCAGGTGAAGCGGCAAATGGTTTGAGCAGTTCAGCTACCTGTTCCAAAGTTGTCATAGTTTCCCAATATTCTATAATTTTTGAAAGTTCATCTTCAATGAGCAAAATACCCAGTCGACTTCCCAAGCACCAAGCCCTTATTTCAAGTTAAAGGCCGCGATTCCCACAGTAGTTGTATCTTTATAGTTTCTGTCATAAACGTGACCGATAAGTTTGTCGCCAACGATCATCAATCCGCTGACACCGATGTCATCTTTACGGCGGAAAAGTAGCTCCCCTGTTTGCAGATCAAGTTGCTGAATGATACTTTTACCCAGACGTTTTGTAGTGATAGCACTGAGTTTTGAGGCAACCAGAAAATCTCTGAAAATAACTGCTCGGCCAGCGCCGACAACTAACTGACCATTAATCTTTTTGCTCTTCCAGATTTGTTCCCCGGTTTGTGCATCAAGACAGATTAGAAAATGGTTATATCTGATATTATCCCCTTTCTGGGACAGCATCGCTTCCAGTACGGGATCGCCTTTTTTTAGTTTCTCATAGGCCGGGGGCAGTTTTTTCGCTTTGTCGTTTGCATGTTTTTTGCTATACTCTTTATCTTCTTCAGTCACCCGCATCAACAATTTACCGGCAACATACGAAACAGATCCCGCGTCAAGAGCCTTACTCCAGAGAATTTTCCCTTTATTCAGATCAAATACACTCAACATCGCCTCATTGCTGAAAAATGCCAGACCATCATTCTCCTTGAAGTTTCGGTTTGAACTGTAACCAGTCACTTTAGCCGTCCAGAGCTTTTTGCCTGCCATACTGACTGCGTGAAGCGAATCATTAAGTCTGAAAAGAATATTTCCCTTGTAGATCAACGGCCCCATGGAAAGCCGACTCGGCAGTTTTATCTGCCACAATGCCTTACCGGTGCGTAACGCACTGACCTTCATTACAGTCTCGACTTTATTCTTGGCAAAAGTTGTTCCAATAGAGATATAGTTTTTATCTCCAACAGCCGTGATACGGAAATAACTTTTTTCGTCCAGTTTAGCTCCCCTGAGTTTTTTTCCATGTTCTAACTCTATCACATAGCGATGCGTTACAGCTGTATCAGGTGCCATCATGCGTTGGCCGCGCACTCGAATTACTTTAGTACTCTTTATCCAGCGCCGGGTTGTCACCAGTGCCGTCTCTGATCCAGCGGTAACTGCAACGACGGGATCTTTGAATACGCTTCGCCACAGGGTTTTTGCATTAAAATCAAGTGCGGCAACCTCTTTCTCCCCGCTGACAATAATTTTATCCTTCACTATTTTATCAAAACTCATAGTGCTGAATATTTTATTGCTGAATGATGAACGCACTTTCCCGGTCTGTGTATCCAGAGTGATTATATCATTTCCCGATAAAATCACCATCTTGTCCGGTTTGATCCGCAGATAATTGATTGCACCGGAATGTTTCCAGCTCCAGGCAACCTTACCCCCTGGATCAAGGAACTCGCGCCAAGCCCACATGCCGATATAAGCAAGCACAACACAGAGCATTGCTAACAAAGCAATTTTTATGCCTCTGACAATCCAGTCTAGCTTCGCGTTTTCCTTTTTCGTATCAGATTTTACTTTTCGGTCAATAATTGACATGGAGGCATCACGGCACTCATCGGAACAAAAGTAGCCCCATTCATTGCGGCATTCGAGGCAGATAGGTTTGTGGCAGCTGTTGCAGGCCGATGTTGTTCGTAAATGCGGGTGATTATCACAGAATTGACTGCCGGGCGGCGCGATTTTACCCATCGATATTTTAGGTGGTGGAGGAGTGGACTCCGCAGCAACTTGGTTCGGCAGCGCTGGCGGAGCTATTTTCCCGACGGTCGGTGGTTTCATTTGCAACGAAGAACCTTCCCCCAGCGACAATTTTCCCGGAGGTGCCGGTGTGTCAGATGATGAAACTGTTTTCCCGATGGCTGGCGGTTTCATTTGCAACGAAGAACCATTCCCCAGCGACAATTTTCCCGGAGGTGCCGGTGTAGGCGAAGGTGCTGAAGGGTTTAAAGATAACTTTGGCGGTTGTAAACTGGGTTTGAGTACCGGGATTTCTTCATCAGCAACAGTTGGAGAATCCGCGGTAAGTTCTTGGACAGGCTCGATATTTAGCTGCGGTTCGGCCTGCTCTTCTATAAAATCTTTTTCCGATTCCAAAGTATTGTCTGACACGGATGCTTTCATCGCCACAGGAATATTTACCAGCGGCCGGACATCCTGAGTTCCCAGGTCGACAGCTGGACGATCATTAAGGGTGGAGTTTTCCGGTATCTCCATCTCGCCACCGCATTCAACACACCTGAATTCACCGGTAGCGTAATTGTCCGGAACCTGATATTTCTGGCCACAATCTTTACATCTGAATCGTACTAACAACGTTCTTTCTCCTAACGTAGTATAGGCATCTTGCCTCTGGTTCTTACTCAGGCGGGACGCCCGAGCTACTTAGTTTTTTGCTTAATTATCATGGATTCAATAATCTTCTGCTGAACGTCACGCAGATAAAAATTCCCCAAATGTCCACCGTCTGAAAATAGCGTTAAACGTTCTCCCAGTACTTCAGCCAGCCATTTATGATTCGCTTTATTAAGCAGAAAATCATTTTTGGTATGGAGGACTCTGATAGCAGGATTTTTCATCAGCGACTGACGGATAGCTTCAAGACTGCTACGCCGATTCAGTTCGGCAACCGTCAGTTTCTGGTTGAATTTTTCCGAATAGACCTTCAACAGATATTTTTTGATATATTTACGGTATGAGAAAGTGTTGATCTCCGCATAAATCTTATTTCGGTCACACCAGGAATATTCCGCATTAATAATGCCGAGCTTGTGGCTGCGGTAGATGGAATAAATAATATCACCCAAAATCAGATGAAAGTTTACCCCAATCAGAAATTTCGCCTCATCAGCATCAAGTTCAATCTTCTTGTTTTTATCGGTTTTACCTGAAACTAACTCCATATAGACTTTGACTGCCTTCTTCAGCCGGCGATCCATTTCCACTTTATCCCATTTCGCCCCGACCATGTAGTAACGATCAATAACACTCATTGCATAAAATGCGTCAACTGGAGGATTAATGGCTAAATAACGGCTGAATAACGGTTGTTTGACGCCATACTCAATATTTGAAATAAACAGTGAATGCAAGGCTCCGAGCGAATATCCCAGCAATAGACGGCGTTTAATCTTCCCGGGATATTCACGATCCAGTTGTTTGCTGATTACCTGTAACGCATTAAGGACATCGGCGGCATCGACCGGAGTATAACCGGGTGCTTTTACGCTGCTGGCACTTTCCATAAATTCCCAATTCATGGCACTGCTGATAACCAGTACCGAATAACCGGCATTGTAAAAAAGGTCGGCAAATGCGGTAGAAGTGACATTTGAATAGTGCCCGCCAAGTCCCGGCAGCACAACAATCAGCTCAGCCGGCTTTTCCTGGAGCCACAGGTTATAGGTCAGCGGTTCCCGTTTCGGGAAAATCTGGGTGTGACCGGTTGTCCGGGTTTGGTAAAAACTCCGGTAAAGTGGTGACATTCTATCCCAGGCACTGCTATCCTTACTGACATAAAATAGTTCAGTCCGCAATGAATCGACCGCTGGATGTTGAGATGGATAGTCCGTCAGGTCAAATACTTCGCCATTAACCACTGCGGCGGTCAACAGTATAAAAACAACCGCTATTCCAGCCAATCCGGTTCGTATCTGTTTTTTATTGCTCAATATCATATATCCTCCTCAAATACCAGTAATTGCGCATTGTCATATAGGGGTCGATACTTGAAGAACGCATCCTTTCGTATGCGCTGATGACTAATGATGCCCCATTCACACTGAGCCCTCCATTGACAGAAAGACCGATAGGGAACGGCAGTAAAAACCATGAGACCCAGAACATCGGATCGGCGGCGGTATCTAAAACGAGCCCCGTAACATTACGCACTGAAGTGCTGCCCTGGATCGGCAACACAATATATGCTCCATGTTCGAATCCCCAGTCGGCGAATGCGGCGCCGAAATCACTCGGATAGGGTCTGAGCTCCCACCAGTCATAGGCGGGGTCATAAGCTCCGCCAATACCAACGGTAGTGTTGATTAAAAAACGGGAAAATTCAATACCGGCACCTTTATATCTGCTGCGACAGAGATTACTTAAGACCTTTCGTGGCATTTGAGAATTATCGTAAATATGTCCGATGCGTTCTCTGAAATAAAGTGGAATAATAAATTCATAGGTTCTGCTCACCGGACGCATAATCCACATTATGAAAAAATCATTGCCGACAAACATCACCCGGTTAAAACCCTGGATTGGATCTTCAATTTCAAGAATTTCATTCGTAGAAGGCGGAAGTTGTCCGACAATCTCAGAAGTATAGGCACTTTCCATTAACGGCTCTGATACCCCCACCAGCAGCACCGGTTGCGGTAATGAATAGTCAAACATCGCGATAACAGTAGAACTGCGATATCGGTCATTAATATCTTCGGCATTGACTGTGCCTGAATAAAAAATTACAGCCAGCAATAACAGCACAAGCGGAATTTGAGCTTTGTTTCTGAACATAATCAACCATTGTCAGTTAAGTTAAAAAAACAGCAACCGAAAAAACGCAAAAACTTCCCCGAAGGGGGGATAATTGAAACATTCTTCCCCATATTTCATATAGTTTACCCTAATTACTCTTGCAATACAATCATTTTTAGAAAAAAAAAACAGGAATCCTGCGTACTCCCCCACATATGAACGGTTTATTCAAAGATGAATAATTGCGTTATCAGTCCGTTATTTATCCGTTAATTATACGCAAGGTTATAGCTGATATGACTCGTGCGAAATGCATAATAAGCAGCATAGCGTTGCTTTCATTATCAAACGAAATTTAAGAAAAAAGTCCAAAGAACAATGGCTGAGCTTTGCGCAACGTGTCGGTGAAGTTAATAATCCACGCAAAGGGAAAACAGTATTTACTGGCGAAGCAAGTCATATAAAAGTTGCTGGGCGGGAGGATTTAACTCCGATTTTTGCGACATTTGAAGTTAAAGAACGGACAGTTGACAAGGATGGGCAGTATCTGCTGATTCCTGATATTGAGGTTAATACTTTCTGGACAGTCCTACCGGACAATGCTGAAACAGTCATTGTTTTGTATCATAGTCACGGCACCAGTGAGCAGTATCATAGCGAGTTAAAATCTGACCTTGATTTTGAACGTTTGGCGTCAGGTAAGTTTGACACCAATGCCCTGTTGTTTTTACTGGCAATGCTGGCGTTCAATGCTTTACGTATTCTCGGTCAGTCAGCACTGAGAATGAAAAAAATCTGCCTCGCAAATTTAAGATTCAACGCAGAAGACTACGTTCCGTTATACAGGATTTGATTTATATTGCATGCAAGAGAACCCGGCATGCAGGAGCAATATTTTTAAAATTTGGGAGACATTGTCCATGGTTCAACGTTTTTCAGCAACGACACTCAATGTATTGCTAAATAATAACTTAACAGCAGAAACGAGGTAAGCCTATAGGATAATTGTAGCCAGAATCGGGGAATTACGCAGTTCAAATGTTAAAATCAGTAACAAAACAAATAAAAATAGGAAATGGCACTGGTTATAAAGAAAATAAACTGCGATAATCAAGTAAACTGGCTGGTTTTCGGTCAATCAATTAACAATAAAAGGAATTCGGAAATTCTTTCACGGATTCAGGATATCAATATCAAAATTCATTTTAGCGTCTTTTCCCATCATATTGAAGGTATTAATACGATAAAAACTATCTATTGCCGCAGCTTTACAACCGCAACTGACTCCTTTATGAAGAATGGTTTTATCTGATGATTCGCGGGCGCGGCGTGCAACTCTTTCTTTTTTATGCGTTCAAGTAATAATTCCACCCCGATTTCAGCTTGTGCCCTGATGGGCTGAATGATAGTTGTCAGGGTCGGCGTGCAGAATTCGCTAAAAGTGTAACCATCATAAGCAATAACCGCAATATCTTCCGGGACTCTGATATTGCGCTGCGCTAGTACCTTTATCAATTTTGCTCCGATAAAATCATTAGAGGTGAAAACCGCTGTGATTTTTTTGCAGTTTGGGTAAGTCCTCAGTCTAATTTTCAGTAGGACAGATGCTCCTGTAAGACACGTTCAAAGTCACGTGGCGCTGTCATAAGCAACTAAAGACAGCCTGAAAAATAGCTCTAATACTTATCTTTAATGCATTTCATGGGTAGCTAAGCCCAGGTCGTTTTTAATCACCAAATAACCGGTAGCAAGCTGTTTCCCTGCTTTCAGTTTTGGGTAAAACACTTTTACTTCACTATAACCAACAGCCTTGGGCGGAATATAGACATCGTCATCACTGAAAACTTTCATGCAACTGCGATTTAATTTTTGTTGAGCGTTTTTAAAGCGCATGCATGAATTATTATCTAAACTCTTTCGCATAACTTTGCAAGCTTTTAATTTATATAATCTGGTACCATCTGCTTTTTCAGTATAATATTCCACATAGACCTTAGGGAATCGTGAACCAAAATATTTTCCGTAAATGGTCAATACTTCGCCGGCGATTACTCCATCTTCACTGGCTCTGGAAATATTAGTAATAACTGGCGAAGAAATATAAATAGACTTATTCAATACAATCTGTGCATTGCCGGCAAGTTTATAATCAACATAAAAAGAGATTGAATTCAAGCCTGAAATAGGTTTATCAATAAGCAGATCCTTCATCATCCGTCGCTTATTCATATAGTCCTTCTTATCATACAAAGGCACCATCTCACTCCAATTTGCATGCACACTTGTCGGAATAGCTGTTTTATCGATTTTTATTACAACTGGCAATAATGCTTTCTCAGAAGATAATTTTACCGGATCTCTATACTCAACAAAAAACAATGGCTTTGATTCAAAATCCGTGATGCCATCTACCCCCAAATCTGAAGCCTTAATTTCAACCACTGAACCAATGGTAACAGGATAAACAGGCCTGGGCGAAAATTGGGCGGTGACAGTTACATCGTCACTCAATTTAACCCCTGAATATCCATAAGTTGGATCAGAAACCGTTGCTCCGGAAGTAACATGCCAGCCGGAAAAATGATAATTTTCAGCCGGTGTTGCTGTTATTGTCAATGCTTCACCCGAATTAACTGAATGAACCCCTATTCCAGGATTTACAGTTCCGCCCTCTGCAGGAGAAACCGCCATCACCAAAACAGCCTCTACTTCATTAGCTGCAAAATTAGCAGTTATAGTGCTTGTTGTTCCAGAGAGCGATACTGTCGTTTCTGAATGAAGTTTATTGCCAATCGTTGATTTACCAGTAACACTCCAGCCGGTAAAATGATAACCTGCTTTAGGAGTAGCCATAATGTTTATTGTTTGGTTTACATCATAATCGTCGGTATAAGTACCGACAGCGGGATAAGTTGTACCTGAATCAGATACAGCCATGACCAACGAAGTAAGCGGTACAGGTTTTATTGCATTGAACGTCAGGGTTATCTGCGGAACATTAAAATATAATGATGGATCACTTGCATATATATCATCAAATGACAAGCCATATGCTAAATTTTCAATAGAATAATCATGGACGATTTTTGAATAATAATAGATAGGATATTCAGCAGTACTGGTTTGTGATACAGGATCGCCCTGATAATAAAAACTGGGATCAGTCCATTTTGAACATCCATCATCATCATGCATAACGCCACGGGCAATAGAAATCAAAATCGCCATGGCAACAGGATCTGTAGCCCAGTAGAGCCCTTGGCCGGAACTAACAGCAACCTGTCCCCCTAGAAGATATCCCCAATCAATATCATTACTGTCCGCATTTACAACCTGATGCCATGTCGTAGCGTTCGGGAAAGAAAATGTGCCAGTGGCTGGATTGAATGTGTCACTGAGCGGCCGGGGCAGAGCAGCAACAGTATAGGGAATAGTCCTTGCAGAATCAGTATAGATGTTTAAAGTCATGCCGTCGGCACTAATCTCGCCATAATAAATCTGATTATTAACCGTAGGAGCTGAAGGATTATATAATTTACTGTGAAATTCAAATTTCCGGTTTGGTTTCCAGCAGTGCTTCCTGATATATTCATCAAAAAAATGGGAGCACTTTTGCGGGGCGGCATCAAAAGTGTTGTCAAGATTGTCAAAATCAGAATATGCCGGATTCTTCGGTGCCAGTATCCGAACCTGCTTAATATCATCTTGTTGCGCTCTTGTAATGATTAATGATTCAAAAATATTGGTATTCCCATAATTCTGCGTAGTGGATCCGGCAACATTCTTAAATTCATCAAAAATTACCTGCCTGGATTTAAAGTAACCTCTACTTGCCTTTTCGCCTGTTACTGAATCAGTAGCTGTGACGAAATATGAGACACTGAAAAAATCAACATTGGTAACATTTATATTTGGATTATCCCAGGTATCAAACTCCACCTTATCATAGATGACGGTATTAGCTTTCCCATTCGGCGGCCCGGAAGCGGAAAAACTGGGACATTGGTCAAAGTTATCCCCGAAGGCGAAATACAATCTCCCGCTGACGATTTGCGGTACTTTGATCGTATAGGTGTTGTTGCCGCTTAAAGTTTTGATTTCCGCCATAGTTTTGACCATCTTCGTGACATCAAGGGTAAAACTTCCCTTTGTCCCAATCCCTTTCAAGGCGTGAGTGGAGAAATCAAGGTAACCGAAATTAGCATCCGGCGCGGCTTGACTATTACTGCCCAGACACATCAGATATACTTTTTCATCTGGAAACCCGC
Source organism: Victivallaceae bacterium (assembly GCA_021647315.1). Lineage (GTDB taxonomy): Bacteria > Verrucomicrobiota > Lentisphaeria > Victivallales > Victivallaceae > JAKIUY01. The sequence goes on along the minus strand of JAKIUY010000044.1, from coordinate 19,932 downwards.
TATTGTTTACTAAGGTCAGTTCTAATGGATAAGCATCATCACCGAATGAAGTATAAAATGCAGTGGTGAAAATCAATAATAAAACTAAAATGATTTTTCTGCATGACAAATAATTTCGCGTGGTGAATAGTAAGCTTTTCATTTCATGCTCCTTAAAACTCTTATGGGTTAAAAATTATTACTACTCACCTAGTTACGCTCGCTCGTAGTTCCCACTTTAGTGGGTGTGTTTCGCACCTTTAGGTGCGAAACAGCTCGCTAAAGCTCGCAGAAACACTGCCTAAAGGCGGAACTACAAACGGAATCATACCTGAGTAGTAACTAAAAATTATTAATTTCCGTTAAGAATTAAAATAATGCTGAAAATCTTAAAATCAACCGTAATTATGGGGCGATAGCCGTAAGTAACGTGTTCAACCGTAAACACATACACTTTTATAACACTATTTAAAAAGTGATAACTGCTGTACACATTAATTAAGACTGAATTCTAAGAACTTACTTGTTTGCAAATAGATACAACTGAATAATTTTAATGATGGGGATAGCTGTTTAGAGATGTGATTTTAAAATATCAACGGGTTATTGCTTCTAAAATAGGGGCAATTAAATTTAGAAAATAATTTGCAAATAGGTTTAGACCGCCTGATTATTATCGGATGCAATCAAGCGAAAAATCCAACCTGTTTTTTGTGAGTCCTTAAATCAAGATTTTCTGCCGCAAGACTTCGACAATCGCTTCAACTTCCTCTTCAAGTGACATTTTATCGCTGTCCAGAGTCAAGACCGGATGCAGTGGTGCTTCGTATGGTGCACTGATACCGGTAAACGACTTGAGTTTACCTTCAGCAACCTTTTTATAGAGTCCTTTCGGGTCACGTTGACGGCAGACGTCAAGTGAAGTACTGACGTGGATCTCAAAGAAGTTATCCCCGATAATATCACCAGCTCGCATCCGGTCATCGCGGTAAGGCGAGATAAAGGCGGTAACCACAATCATTCCGGCATCATTCATCAGTTTGCCTACTTCAGCAATCCGGCGGATATTTTCAGTCCGGTCATCGGCTGAAAAGCCCAGGTCGCGGTTAAGACCGTGACGGACGTTATCCCCATCCAGAATAAAGGCGTTGACGCCCAGCGTAACCAGCCGTTTTTCAAGCGCCTGGGCGATGGTGGATTTACCTGAACCGCTGAGTCCGGTCAACCAGATAGTCGCGGCACTGTGTCCCAACAGAGCTTTACGTTCTTCAACAGTTATCGGATTACTTTCCCAATTAATATTCTTGCTGACCGGGTCTTTCCCCGCAGAACGTTCCTGATGCGTCTCAGGTGCCTGTTCAATAATAATTCCGGCACCAACCGTAGCATTGCTCAAGGTGTCAATCAGAATAAAAGAGCCGGTTTTGTGATTACGGCTGTAGGCATCAAAACATAATGGACGATGAGTCGTTATTGCTACCCGGCCGATGTCATTCATGTTCAGTTCGCCGGTCGACTGCCGATGCAGTTCATTGACATCAAATTTATAACGCAGTTCAGTGACGACTGCCGGCACCGTCTGAGTATTTGATTTCAACAAATAATGGCTGCCCGGCGTCAACTTCTGCTCGTGCATCCAGACTAGGGTTGCATCAAAATGACTGCCGACAATTGGCATGTTATTCGGCTTCGATAACATCGAACCGCGGGAAATATCTACCTCATCAGTAGTTGTTATAGTTACAGCTTGTGGAGCAAATGCTTCATCTACCGGTTCCCCGCCACTGAATATCTGATCTATTGTCGTCTGCTGCCCTGATGGCAGTACGACGACTGATTCACCTTTGCGAATAATGCCGGAGGCCATCGAACCGGCAAAGCCCCGGAAATTAAGGTCAGGTCGAATAACATATTGAATCGGCAACCGCAGGTCAATCAGATTACGGTCACTGGCAATCTGGACATCTTCCAGGTATGAAAGCAGCGGAGCCCCCTGGAACCATGGCATATTCTTACTGCGATCAACCACATTATCCCCCTTGAGGGCTGACATCGGAATAAAGTGGATATCTGAAATATCAAGTTTAGCGGCAAAGGCTTCATAAGCTTTGCGGATTTGACGGTATATCTTCTGATCGTAATCAACCGCATCCATTTTGCTGACTGCAATCACCAAATGCTTGATCCCCAGCAAGGTTGCAATAAAACTGTGTCTTTTGGTCTGCGGCATCACTCCGTGTCTGGCATCAATCAGAACAATTGCCAGATTGCAGTGTGAGGCACCGGTTGCCATATTACGGGTGTACTGTTCATGTCCCGGGGTATCACAGATGATAAAACTGCGTTTTTCGCTCGAAAAATAACGATAAGCGGTATCGATAGTAATCCCCTGTTCACGTTCCGCCTTAAGACCATCAGTGAGCAGCGCCGGGTCAAAATCTTCACCGGCTGAACCGTGAATTGAAGAGTCTTTCAGTAATGTCGCCAGCTGATCTTCATAAATCATCTGTGAATCATAAAGTAACCGGCCAATCAGAGTAGATTTACCGTCATCAACACTGCCGGCCACCAGAAAACGGAGCATATCTTTTTCTTCATGCCGTTTCAAATAGGCACTGACATCGCTCTTAATCAGATCCGCTTCCCGAACTACATATTTTTCATTTTTTTTCATCTTAGAAATACCCGTCCCGTTTCTTTTCTTCCATACTCGCGGCACCATCATAATCGATGATTCTACCCTGCCGTTCAGATGTGGTTGCCAACAACATCTCCTGGACAATCTCTTCAAGACATTCGGCTTCTGATTCCACCGCACCGGTCAGCGGATAACAGCCCAAAGTTCTGAAACGAACTTTTTTCATTGCCGCCTCTTCGCCCGCTTCCAGTTTCATCCGTTCGTCATCCACCATGATCAGTACGCCATTGCGTTTGACCACCGGCCGTACCGCCGCAAAATAGAGCGGTACTATCGGAATTTCTTCCATCTGGATATAACGCCAGATGTCAAGTTCAGTCCAATCAGATATCGGGAAAACCCTGATAGATTCTCCTTTATTGATTCTGCCGTTAAAGATATCCCACAGTTCAGGACGCTGATTTTTCGGATCCCACTGATGGTATTGATTGCGGAAACTGTAAATCCGCTCTTTTGCCCTGGACTTTTCTTCATCACGCCGTGCCCCACCGAAAGCCGCGTCAAAACCGTATTTATCCAATGCCTGCTTTAACGCATCGGTTTTCATCACTTTAGTGTGCTTGTCTGAACCATGGTCAAAAGGATTTATCCCGGCTTCAACTCCTGCCTTGTTCTGATAAACAATCAGCTCAAGGTCGAGTTCAGCTACGGTACGATCCCGGAATTCAATCATTTCACGAAACTTCCATCCCGTATCGACATGTAATAATGGGAATGGGATTTTACCAGGGGCGAATGCCTTTTGCGCTAAACGCAGCATTACCGATGAATCTTTGCCGATAGAGTACATCATTACCGGCTTTTCAAACTCGGCCGCGGTTTCGCGGATTATATGTATCGCCTCTGCTTCCAACTGTTTTAAATGAGTTATTCTATAATCTGTCATAACAATTCCTATTCCTGTGGACTGACAATAAAAAATGGATTGTACAGCGATTCTTTATTATATTTTAACGCCTCTCCTCCGTCAAAAGCAACTACCTTGCATCCGGCAGCTGTCGCGACAGCGTGAGCGGCGGCGGTATCCCATTCCATGGTCGGACCGAGCCGCGGGTAGATATCCACGCGGCCTTCAGCAACCATACAAAGTTTCAGCGAACTGCCACGTGATAACAGCTCTACATTGCCAAATTTATCTTTCATGCGCTCAATAAATGCAACAGTCTCCTCATTACAATGTGACTTTGAAGCCGCAATCCGATATGGGCGGTCGTGATTAAAGCGATTGACTTTAGCATCAAGGGCTTCTCCTTCAGACCAGAATTGGCTCCAAGTGCCGGTTTGCGTCAGTTTATGGCTCGCATCAATTATTTTTACTGCACTCTGACCGCCACCGAGATAAAGCTCATCACTGACTGGCACATAAACCACACCGAAAACGGGGATTCCATCAGCTATTAAAGCAATATTCACGGTGAAATCACCATTGCGATTGATAAATTCTTTGGTGCCGTCAAGCGGATCAACCATCCAGAGCTGCTGCCACCCCTTGCGGTCGGCATAGTCAGAAGCCTTGATCTCTTCAGTAATAATCGGCAGTTCCGAAGCTTGAGCAAGCATCTTGACAATAATATCATTAGCCTCACGGTCAGCCCGGGTCAACGGGGAGTCATCGGCTTTGCTGACAATGCCGAAATCATCGCTCTCATACACCGTCAGAATCGCCTTGCCCCCAGCCAGTGCCGCTGTAGCCGCTGCCAATTTTATTCCATCGCTTATATTCATCGGTATCCTGTTAATAGTTAAACCAATACTATTAGCTCTGAAATTAAAAAAATCAACCATAAAAACAGGAAAATAGTGGAGTTAGACCCGACACATTTTATATTTTACTTGCATTTTTCCTGCTTAAGGTTTATTTTATATATTCTATCAAGGACTCACAAAAAAATAACTTGGAGTTTTTGCTTGACTGCGAACAGCTATTCTGCGTTACGAAAATATTTATATAGTTCTACTATGTAAACACTTTCGTGCCTTGATCAGCAGTCCGCTTCCGGCGCAAAATTCACCAATTTATTTTTGAGTAAGCCCTTAATGCTAAAAAAAATGCGGCGGATAAATTGACCGCGTAAAAATTTATTTCAGGAAATATTACAATGAATGAGCAGTTACAGTTATACAGAACAACGACAGATCTGTACCGTGATTTTGTGATGCCAACCTATGCACCTAAATTATTGCTGGTGCGCGGACAGGGTTCTTATGTCTGGGATCATGCAGAAAAACGTTACCTTGACTTCGGTTCAGGCATCAGTGTCTGTAATCTGGGACATTGCCATTCAGCAGTTACCAAAGCAATTAAAACCCAGGCTCAAACCCTGATGCATGTCTCAAATCTTTATATGAATGTGCAACAGCCCCGGCTGGCGAAAAAACTTATTAAACATGGTTTCGACGGTGTCGTGTTTTTTGCCAACAGCGGCGCGGAAGCCAATGAAGGTTTGATAAAATTTGCCCGCAAGTGGGGTGATCCGCAGGGGAAAAATGAAATTATTTCAATGCATGAGTCATTCCACGGCCGTACCCTGGCAACCCTGGCGGCGACCGGGCGCAGTAAATACCGCGAAGGCTTTGCACCTGATATGCCAGGCATTAAACAGGTTGAATTTAATGATTTAACAGCACTGGAAGTGGCGATTGATGAAAAAACTGCCGCTGTTATCCTTGAACCGATCCAGGGCGAAGGTGGCGTAATTCCCGCAGAAATTGACTACCTGAAGGGGGTTCGTGAACTGTGTGACCGCAAAGGTGTTTTACTGATGTTTGATGAAGTCCAGTGTGGCATGGGGCGCAGTGGTTATTTTTATGCCTGGCAGGGCTATGGGGTAAAACCCGATGCGCTGTCACTCGCCAAAGCCCTTGGGAACGGGTTCCCGATTGGCGCATTTATGGTCAAACGCGAATATGCTGAAACTCTGACCGTCGGTACCCACGCCAGCACTTTTGGCGGCACCCCGCTCGCATGCGCTGCCGCTAATGCGGTAATTGACACTATGCATCATGAAAATATTCTGGCCAACTGCCAGAAACAGAGTCACTATATCAAAGGCAAACTGAATGAATTAAAAGCAAAACATTCCACTATTGTTGCAATCAGAATGCGCGGATTGATGATTGGCATCGAGCTTACCTGTGCGGCAGCAGAACTGCTGCCGGGTTTGCAGGAGAAAGGCCTGCTGGCGTTAAGTGCGGGAGAAAACGTACTGCGGTTACTGCCGCCGCTGAATGTTACCGTAGATGAAATCGACCAGGCCATCCTAATCATCAACCGTGAATTTACCGCAATAGAAAAAAGTAGCTAAACAAAGTGCTTAGAGTAACCCAGGAATAGTAAAATGAAACGCAATTTATTAAGTATCGAAGATATCACCAGAACTGATCTGGATCGTATAATTGAATTTTCGGCTGAACTCAAACAGCAGCGCGGACAAATGACCTACACCCCGTTGCTGGGAAAAAGTATCGGCATGATTTTTGCTAAATCATCGACCAGAACCAGAATTTCATTCGAGGTCGGTATCCGTGAGCTCGGTGGCAACCCGCTCTATCTGGAACAATCAAAAATGCAGGTCGGCCGAGGAGAATCTGTCGCCGATACCGCTAAAGTTCTCAGCCGCTATCTGCACGGCATTGTCATCCGGACCTATAAACATGAAGACGTTATCGATTTGGCGGAAAATGGTTCTATTCCGGTAATCAATGCGCTGACGGATGCTTTTCATCCATGTCAGGTGCTGACCGATCTATTTACCATCTATGAGTTCAGCCGGAAACTTGACGGCATTAAACTGGTATTTGTCGGTGACGCCCAGTGTAATATGGCTAATTCACTCATCCTGGGCGCAAAACTCGCCGGCATTGAACTGGTGATCTCTTCACCTGAAGAGTTTAAACCCTCTGATAAAATTATTAATGCTCCGTTCGGCACCGGCAGTGCGCATTGGGAGCCAGACCCACTGAAAGCAGTGGAAAGTGCAGATTATATCTATACCGATGTCTGGGTCAGCATGGGCTGTGAAGATGAAGCTGAATACCGGCTTAAGGTCTTCCGCCCATATCAGGTGAACAGCAAACTGCTGGATGCCGCGCCTGAAGCCAGAATCATGCACTGCCTGCCAGCCCATCGCGGTGAAGAAATAACTGATGCCGCAGTAGATTCACCACGGTCAATTGTTTTTGACCAGGCCGAAAACCGCTTGCACGTCCAGAAAGCAATCCTCAGCCTGATCTTTGAAGAGATAAATAAACAATAGCGCGAATTCACCGACAGCTAGAGTTCTTCGACTACAAAATCAGTAAAGACGGCTCCTGAACCTTCTTTTCTGGCATTAATCATAATCATTGGACTGATGTAAGTTGCCTTGCGGAGAACTTTGCCTTGAACTGTAATCTTTCCAGACTTCCCATTTTTTTAGGAGATTTACCGGTTTTGGTCTGAACGGTGTTGACGAATTTAAACGGGGTTTAAACGGGGTCAAACCTACACTTTATTACTTTTGACTTAAAAACCAATAGATAGATATCAAATAACGGGGGTCAATTTAACTTGAAAACCAATAGATAGATATTAGGTTACTTTAACTGATTAGTTAAACTGTACAGATAGAGAAGTTTTTATGTCAAGGTCATTACGTATAAAATATCCAGGTGCATGTTATCATGTCATAAATCGCGAGAACTGGCGTGAAAAAATATTTTTCGATGATACTGCAGAAGAACCTTAAAGCTATAGAAATTGGCTTGAATGCCACTGGTAAAAGTGGTGAAAATAAAATATCTGGCTCAAAAATAATAAAGTGTGACCCTCGTTATGAAATCATTTAAAGAGTTGATGCTGGTTACGGTGATAATCTTGCCGTCGCTGTTTCTGTTCAGTGTTGCTGCTGATCTGCCACATGTCTTTGTCGTTACGGTTGGCGGACTGATTGGGTCGATGCTGATACGCAAAACATTCAAATTGAACGACCGGTCGATTATCTATACCGGAGTGATGATCTTTGTGATGATTGTTCTGCTTGATTATATGTTTAAACTTGATCGTAACCGCTTCGGTTTGATAAGTTCACTGCTCCGTCCTAATCTACTGGTACCGATGACATTTTATGCTGCCGTCGCCCTGACTTTTTTCCGTTCAGGTAAAGAGACTATCGGTGTTGCCGCCGCCGCTGCCCTGGTAGGGATTATGCTCAGTGGCGATGTTAATGAATTTGATCCGCTGAATACACGACTGTTTATGTTTACCGGGCTGCACGCCAATATGGAGATGTTTTTCTTTGTGATTATGGTGCTCGAACTGACAATAATCCTGCTTGCAGTCAGCTATAGCGGACGGATACATCAAAATATTGTCAGAGGCAAAGCTATAAAACGGATTTTGCTGTGGGGAGCAGTAATCACTGTCCCGTTACTGACCTGGAGTTTTGCTACGCTTTATGATACCCATGGGGACGTTATTCGCCGATTTGAATCGCAGTTGATGCGTATAGGGATGCGGAAATTCCGTTATAATCAGCGTAAGGTTTTTCATGGGGGAGATATTGATCTCAACCGTACAAGTAACGCAGATATGATAAAAAATCAACAGCTGATTGTTCTGCGTGCGGCAACCGCCGTTGCCCCCGGCTATCTACGTGGATTTGTTTATACTGAATACCGGAATGGCAGATGGTATCGGGATGAAAACACAGACCCAAAAATGATGCAGTCGAAGCAGAATGGCGGCATGTTGGCTTCAAAGCTTTTTTCTCCCGGAAAAATTGTACCTCAAGCGGTCAGTTATGAAATATATCCGACCAGTGATTTTTCCAGCGACATTCTATTGACACCGGGCAACTCACGTCAACTTGAACTGATCGCGGACCGCGTCTCTTTCACCGTCAACGGTGAGTTCAAACCAACGGAGTGGGAACAGGATGGCGGTTATAGTGTTCAAATGAGCAAAATAGTTTTTCCCAGTGCCTACTATACCCCGGAACCGCCTGATCCGAACAGTTATATCGCGGTGCCAGACAAATTGGCTGCACCACTTGGCATGGTACTTAAACGTCTTGAACTGGAATGTGATTTAACCGCTGAAAGCAGTGATAAGGAACGCTTTACCAAAATGGAGCAGTGGTTTCATAGTAAATTCAAATATAAACTGCGTGATCAAGGCAATGGAGAAACTGACCCGGTATTGTGGTTTCTCAATAAAACCAGGGAGGGGCACTGCGAACTGTTTGCGTCATCAATGGCGCTGCTGCTACGTAAATCAGGAATCCAAACGAGATATGTGACCGGCTTTGTCTGTAATGACCGCCATCCCTCCGGGCGTTATTATGTTGCCCGGTTAGGTAATGCCCATGCCTGGGTTGAAGCCTGGGAACGTGAAACCCGTCGCTGGGTGTTACTGGAACCGACTCCGGCGACAGGCGTTCCGAATCTTAAATCAGAATGGAATACAGCATCAGCCTGGGGGGACCGATTTCAACAGCTGTTTCAGAGTATTCTGTTGGGGCTGCGACGTGGTTATTTCGCTGAAATGATTATTCGGGTGGCCTCCGAACTTTTCAAACTGCTGCTTGACCTGTTGTGGAATCCGGTTGTTACTCCGTTATTAATTGCATTTATCGGTTATAGGTTCCATCGTTGGCGTCGCAATCGGCATAATCGCCGTGACCCAGGACGTAAACTTTCACCGGAAATAGTCTTGCTAAGTCATGAATTTACTCTTTTTGAACATAAAATAAGAAAATTATATCCTCTTATTCCAGAGCAAGCAACACTTGTTGAATTTATTGATGAACTAAAGGGGCAAGGTGCGCCAGAGCCACTGATTATATTATTGAACCGCTACCAGACCGTACGGTTTGACCCTACCCGACAGGATAATGATGACGTTGAGCCTCTGATTAAAGCTATTCGAGCCGCAAAGCGAGAGCTTAAAAATAACCCAATTCGGGTTAAAAAGTAAAAAACATTTTTACCCATCAGATGAATTGCTGAATATTTGTAATTCATTGCAACTAATACTATAACACCGTTTTTTATTTTTAACCTGCGTAAATTAGGATAATGATTTGCAATATTCGTAAACGTAGCTTAAATTGAAATAGTTTTATGATAAAATAAAAAAGCTAGGAGAGTAATTATGAGTAAAACCAAAAAAAATCTAGAGGCAGCATTTGCTGGAGAGTCACAGGCACGCAACAAGTATACCTACTGGGGGAAAATCGCCCACAAAGAGGGCTACCATTATATCGGGAAAATCTTTGAAGAGACTGCAATGAATGAGATGCGTCATGCAAATGATGAATTCAAGTTGCTTAATGGTATCGGTAAGACTGTGGAAAACCTGAAAGCCGCTGCTGAAGGTGAAGATTATGAAACTACTGAAATGTATCCAACTTTTGCCAAAGAGGCAGAAGAAGAGGGTAATATGGAAGCTGCACGCCTCTTTAAACAAATTGCAAAAGTTGAAGCGCATCACCGTGACCGCTACAAAAGACTTCTCGCAATGGTTGAGAATAATACTGTATTTAAGCGGGACGAACCTATTCAGTGGAAATGCGGAGTATGCGGTTATGTTGTGACTGGAACAGAACCTCCAGCAAAATGTCCATGTTGCCAGCACCCACGGGAACACTATGAGCCAGCGAATATGGATGCTTAGGATCTACTCAAAAATAAATTGGATAATTTTACGCCGGAAGCAGACTGCTAGTCAAGGCACGAAAGTGTTTGCATAGTAGAACTATATAAATATTTTCGTAACGCAGAGTAGCGGTTTGCAGTCAAGCAAAAAATCCAACCTGTTTTTTTGTGGGTCCTTAAATGATGGGTTTAAAGTTCTAACGTAAGGATGGTCTATTATGGCAGTTTATGAATGTTCAGTGTGTGGTTATATTTACGATGAAAGCAAAGAGGAAGTTCCATGGCTAGATCTCCCAGAAAGTTGGGTCTGCCCTCTATGTGAAACGGAAAAACGTTTCTTCAAAATAAAAGAGACCGAAGCGGAACTTCCTCAACAACCTTCGCAAGATAAACCTGATCTTGGGACCTACCTTGCTGAATGGAGTCGTCCGTCTGATGAACTTGAAATATATATGGAGCATATTCATAAGATTGCTGAAACTGGCGAGTCGGTTATCGAACCGATGAGAAGCCGCAAAGTTGCGATAGCCTGGAATGATATACTCATTAAGGGGGCGCAACTCTTCAAACTGCCACTGAATGAAGATGAACCAGTGAAAAGTAAAACCGTAATCGGTCCGAAAGCGGCAAAACCATTGGTCATTGAATCGCCAGTCATTATTTCCCACATGTCGTTCGGAGCACTCTCAAAGGAGACAAAAATAGCTCTCGCAAAAGGTTCAGCTACGGCAAAGACCGCGATCTGTTCTGGCGAGGGGGGGATTCTTGATGACGAACTTGAGGCTGCTCATAAATATATCTTCGAATATGTTCCTAATAAATATAGTGTAACCGAGAGCTATCTTCAGCAAGTTGATGCTGTAGAAATAAAAATAGGTCAGTCTGCCAAACCCGGCATGGGTGGACATCTTCCGGGCTGCAAAGTTACCGAAGAGATTGCCGCAGTGCGTGGCAAGACGGTAGGTAAAGATATAATAAGCCCCTCGCGTTTTCCAGATATAAAAAATCAGGATGATCTGAAAGAACGCATTGAAGACCTGCGCTCTATGACTGGCGGAAAGCCTATAGGCATAAAACTTGCCGCCGGACATATAGAAAAGGATCTTGAAATTGCACTATTTGCACAACCCGATTTCATAACAATCGATGGACGGACAGGAGCAACTGGGGCTGCCCAAAAATTTGTAAAAGACAGCACCTCTGTCCCAACAATTCACGCTCTTCACCGGGCAAGAAAATATCTTGATGAAAATGGGGCATCAGAGGTCTCGCTTATCATTACCGGTGGACTAAGAATATCTGCGGACTTTGCAAAAGCCCTCGCAATGGGAGCCGATGCGGTTGCCATCGCATCATCTGCGCTGCTTGCATGCGGCTGTCAACAGTATAGAATATGCAATACAGGTAAATGTCCAGTAGGTATAACAACGCAGGATCCGGAACTGCGGAAACATTTGAAGATTGATATATCCTCTAAACGCCTTGCAAATTTTCTGAAAGTATCCACTGAGGAGATAAAAACATTTGCCCGTTTAACAGGAAATGGCAACGTGCACGACCTCGCAATTGATGACTTGATGACCACTAATTCAGATATATCTGAATTCACATATATAGAGCATGTCTAGCACCGTTTAGCTAGACGGTACTCAAAAAGGTTTTCTGGTTCGTTTAACACTGCCAAATAAAAAGTCCAAATTAAACTCCATTTCAGTGTGGAACCGGCATCCCTGCCGGGAAGAAAACTGTAGTTTGCAAATAGAGATTAAGTTCGCGACGGGGACGCTCCCACATTGTAGCCCGTTCCCGTAGGAGTTTATTTGGGACTTTTATTTTACTAAATATGAATCATAGCCGAGCTGGGGCTCAGCGTTTCCAGGGGAAATATAAGCAGAGCCGGGGCTCAGCGTTCCCAAGGTTAGCTTTTTGACTCTACCATCAGGGTTACTGGACCATCATTCTCAAGGTTAACGCTCATTTTTGCCCCAAATTTTCCGGTGGCAACTTTTTTAACCCCGGTCTGTGATATCTTTTTAACGAAGGCTTCGTAGAGCGGAATCGCGTGCTGAGGTAGCGCGGCTTCGGCGAAGCCCGGGCGCCGTCCTTTGACAGTACTGCCGTAAAGAGTAAACTGTGAAATAATCAGGACCTCGCCACTCACATCAAGCAATGAACGATTCATCTTATCATTATCGTCCGGATAGATTCGCAAGTTCACACATTTTTCGGCGACATATTCGACATCACTGAGTGAATCACTGTGAGTTATACCCAACAGAATAACCATTCCGCAACCGATGGCACCATTAATTTTGCCATCAATTTCGACTGAAGCTTTTGAGACCCGCTGAATCAGTGCCCGCATAGTTATCCCTTAATCAAATGCATAAACTCGTTACGAGTTGCCTGTTCCTCACGGAAACTGCCGAGCATCGCTGATGTAACCATCACGGAGTTCTGTTTCTGTACTCCGCGGGCGATCATGCAGAGGTGTTGTGCTTCCATGACAACGCCGACCCCTTCCGGTGCAACTGCATCCAGGATTGTATTGGCGATCTCTTTAGTCAAACGTTCCTGCAGTTGCAGGCGACGGGCAAAAACATCTACCAATCTGGCCAGTTTGCTGACCCCGAAAACTTTACCGTTCGGAATATAGCCGATATGGCATTTCCCATAAAAGGGGAGCATGTGGTGTTCACACATACTGAAAAACTCAATATCTCTGACAATCACCATATCATCACAATCAGCGGTAAAATAGGCGTTATTGATGACATCTTCAATATTCTGTCGATAGCCCCGCGTCAGGAACTCCATGCTTTTGGCTACTCTCGACGGAGTATCGAGCAATCCTTCGCGGTTAGGATCTTCGCCTATCGCTTCAAGTATTTTTTTTACTGCATCTTCCATAAACTGAAATCTCCTAATCAGGTGGCACCTGAAAGCAGATGCCGCTTCAAACTCCGCTCCTACGTCGCTACGGAAGCGGAAGTAACCCCTCAACTCTTGCCAAAAAACGACAAGACTTTACGACTAAGGGTCTAAAAAATTAGTGTTGTAAATAGCTAGACCATCCACGAAAAGGTCAGCGGAAAACGCTTCTTATCGGAGTTCACTGCTTTAGCGTGCAATCAACATGCTCAAAACACGCTAAAGTGAACTCCGACAGTGCGCCACCCCTTTTCTTGTACTGTCTAGATAGATAGTATATACCATGAGAGATTTGCATTCAATGTTATAAGTCAGAAAATGAGCAAATCTGGTCCGCTAAAAGTCCGTAAATTTCTTTACTCAGGGCGATAAAGGTTGCAGTATCCAACTTGTCCGGTCTGATTTCCAGGTCAAGCGATAGATTAGCGAAAGCGATTTCCATTACCTCCTGACCGTAGTTGCGAGCAAGTGGTTTAATCATTTTTTTTCGGCGCTGTGAGAATGCACAACGGGCAACTCTGCCGAGTTGTATCCCTTCTGTCTGTGACAACGCATCTGGTTTCAGGTGAAAATCGACCAGAGCAGAATCAACCCCCGGCTGAGGGAAGAATACTTGTCGTGGCACGGTGCGTAATAGTTTTACATCATACATCGCCTGGGCTCGTACCGAAAGGGCGCCGTAATTTTTGGTGCCGGGTTGCGCCGCCATGCGCAGTCCCATCTCTTTCTGGAGCATGAATAACATCTGTCGTGGTAGCCGGGGAAGTTCAAGCATTTTTGCAATATAGATACTGCTGATCGCATAGGGTAAATTGGCAATTGAGCGGAAATCTTTATTCGGGGGCAGAATTTCAGCAATTTCTACCCGACAGGCATCGCCTTCAGTCAAATGGAACCGTTCGCTCTGCAGATTATTGCGCAGATAATCGCAGATCCGATGATCAAATTCAATTGCGTACACTTCGGCTCCGGCATCAAGGATCTTTCTCGTCAAGGCACCAAACCCAGGTCCAGCTTCCAGAATAACTTCATCCGGTTTCGGTGCAGTTGTCCGCACGATAAATTCAAGCAGGTTATCGTCGATCAAAAAGTTCTGCCCCAGAATTTTTCCAGGGCGGAAATTGAAATCTTCCAATACTTTCATTAATTCAGTTTTTTTCATATATACTGTTTAACGTTTTTTTTCCCGTCGTTTACGAACTGGAATATGGATACATTCATCATGTACGGCATGAGCTGCTTCCATCATTATTTCGCCCAGCGTAGGATGAGCATGAATTGTATCACCCAAGGCTTTGGCAGTAGTTTCAAGTTGCATTGCGGTCGCTGCTTCGGCAATCAGATCGGTAGCATGAGGGCCAACAATATGAACTCCGAGTACTTGGTCAGTTTCGGCATCTGCGATGATTTTACAGAAACCGACAGTTTCATTTATAGCCATAGCTTTGCCGAGAGCGGCGAACGGGAATTTGCCGAGTTTGTAATCAATATTCTGTTCTTTGCATTCGACTTCCGATAGGCCGACGGTACCGATTTCCGGACTGGTAAAAATACATCCTGGAACAATATCATAACTGAAATTTCCGGATTTTCCGCAGATATCATCGACGGCATGCAGTCCCATAGCGCTGGCCAGATGAGCCAGCCAGATACGTCCGCCGATATCACCGATTGCGTAGATATTCGGGACATTGGTTTTGCATTTATCATTAACCGGGATCCAGCCGCGTTCATCACTTTTAATACCTGCCGCTACCAGATTTAGTCCCTCGGTTACCGGTTTACGTCCGATTGAAACCAGTAAAAACTCAGCCGAAAGTTTTTTGCCGTCAACTATGCCACTGACCGATTTTTTTGCTGCTTTGATTTTTTCCAAAGGTTTACCGGTCAGAATTTCGACACCAGCCTGTTTCATCGCCTGCGTCAGGGTTCGGGCAATATCTTTATCGAGATTCGGCAAGATACTGTCCAGCATTTCAACAACTGTAACTTTGGTGCCCAGTTCGGCAAACAGACAGGCAAATTCACAACCGATAACGCCGCCACCTAGAATCAGCAGAGATTCAGGAACATCACTGATACTTAAAAGTTCAGTAGAGGTTAAAATGCGTTCCGATTCAGGGATAAATCCCGGCACCAAAGCTTCAGAGCCAGTGGCAATAATAGTGTTTGCCGCGGTTATGGTCGTTCCTCTATCCTTGCCAGTTGCGATGAGAACTGTTTTGCGATCAATAAATGAACCGGTACCATTAAAAATAGTAACACCAGCCGCTTTCAGCAAAGCACCGATACCGCCGCGTAGCTTGCCGATAGTATCATCTTTGCGTGCCAGCATTTTTTCCCAGTCAGGCGTTATTTTTCCAGTTATATTAATGCCGAAATCAGCCGCATGGCGAGCATTATGCAGAACTTCAGCTCCAGCGAGCAGGGTTTTAGTCGGGATACAGCCGATATTAAGACATGTGCCACCGAATTCCGCTTTTTCAATCAGTGCGACTTTCAGACCGCGTTGTCCTGCACGAACCGCCGCCACATAACCCCCGGGCCCGGCACCGATTACACATAAATCAAATTTTTCTTTTTTCATAGTTTTAAGTTCCTAATCAGGTGGCACCTGAAGGCAGATGCCACTTCAAACTCCGCTCCTGCGTCGCTACGGAAGCGGAAGTAAAACCTCAACTCTTGCCAAAAGATGACAAGACTTTGCGACTAACGGTCTAATACCCTATTATGGGTCGTTTTTTGTTTCAATTCATAGTATACAGTAATGGTCGAAAAAGATTCATCAATCAAACTTCTTTTAAATAACTTTATAAAGTTCCATTTTTTTACGGAATGTCAAATCAATTAAGCAAAGTTTTGCAAAAAAATGTTATATTTTGATGTTTTTTGCAAGGTTATGATTTTAAATCATGTCTGGTGTCGCTCGGCGTAGTAGGAGCAACTCTCGATGAGAGTGCCCTGTCGCTGGAGCGACAACTGCCGGCGTTATCAAAAGCCTGGCACTACAAAGCTCCGACGCAGCCGGTTATGTGCAAATAAAAATATCTGTTAAGAGATTGCTAATCGGGTTGTATTTATCACTGTTTCAGGATAAGATTACTGACGGGAGTTCGCGCAAACATAAATTGGGGCATTTTGTCTACACAGCGTAGTGACAGATGCAATAATTGCCTCAAAGTTTTAAAAAGAGTCTATATGGAACACGGTCTACAGCTTGAGATGAATTTTTCGGATATGTCCGCCAACCGCCTTCAGGAAAACCTGAACCGGGGTGATTTTGTCATGTTGACAGAAATAAGTTCTCCCGGCCGTGATCTTGAACTCAGTGTCGGGCATAACCGATTACGCGAATTGGAATTTGCGATATCCAAAATTGATACGATGCCGGCTGGAATAGCTTTTATTGACAAAGGTAATTCTGTTGATACTTGGCATGTTGCTGATTTCGCCGCCGGTCTAGTTGAACAGCAGCGGGATAATCATATCATCTACCTGAGCGGTAAAAACAGTGATATGGCCAACATGATTGAGTCGGCCAATCTTTGTGAAGTCAACGGTTTCCGCAATCTTGTTCCGGTTTCCGGGGATCATGTCATTGGTGAAAACAGTAAGGCTACTGCTAAGCGGTCATTTACTGAAAGTGTTCATCTGCTGCAATATTTGCGTCGGCATAAAAACCACAATATATGGTCGGGCGCAGTCGTTAATCCGTTTCAATATATCCCGGATAATCTTTATGGACAGTTGTTCAAGATGGTAAAAAAACTTAATTTAGGCGCAAATTTTCTGGTTACCGACTTTGGCTGGGATATGCTTAAATTTCAGGAACTGCGGTGGTATCTGAATTCCCGTAATCTCTATTATCCGACGATTGCCCGACTAATGCTGCTAACCCCGGAGTCGGTCGATAAAATCATTCGGGACGCTATTCCCGGGGTGCATATTTCACACGGCTTCCGCCAGCTTCTTGAAAGTGAACTGCGCTACTCCTACAATCAGTTTGAGGCGGCACAGTGGCGTCGGTTGCAAATTCAGGCTGCGGGTTGCCGATTGCTGGGGTACAGTGGTATTCAGATTGCAGGATTGGACAGTCCGGCAAAAATCAATACTGCTGCCATAAAAATATCCAAAGCACTGGATGAATTTGCTGATTTCGCTGCCTGGCAGCAGGAATATTTTAATTATCTGGCAAAAACTGAAATGGCACCGTTTCCGCACTGCTTCTATCTATTCGAAAATATGACAGGAACGGAACTCCACCCGACAGCGCATATCACAACCCTTTCCGAGTTGCCGAAGTGTCACCGTAGAGAAAAACTTAACTATAAGCTGAAAAAGTTTCTTTTCCCGCACGCCCACAAGCAAAATGCCAGTGAACATTTTATCTCAAAAAAAATATTTGCCGGATGTCGTGAATGTTCATTTTGCAGATTACCGATGACGCAGTATATTTGTCCTGAAACCTGTCCGAAAGGCTTGGCTAACGGGCCGTGCGGCGGGGCAAAGCCGGACGGTCAATGTGAGGTAGGGGATTTTGAGTGCATTCATAACACCATAATGCGTCTGGCGTCTTGGAATCAGGAACTTGATTGCTTGGAGAATGATTATATAGAGCCGGCACTGAAAAAGTAGGGCTGGAAACTGGAAACTGGAAACTGAAAACATGAGAGAGTTTTAAAAATGATATATTCACCTGCATTGATCTATTATCAGGAATTTAACGCGTGGCTGAGCAGTTTTAGCGGTCTGCGGGCGGAAACGTTACATAAACTGCATATGTCTATTTTGGCTATTCTGCTGCTTTACTCTATCAAGCTCATCATCCAGAAAATCGTTTACGACAGAACCGAATCACCGTCAATCCGTTATCACTGGATGAAAGCCGCCGCTTATGGCTATTTCAGTCTGCTTATTCTGGTGTTGCTACGTATCTGGTTTGAAGCGTCATGGCCATTGGGAAATATTTTTGCACTGTCGGCGGCGGCTTTGACGTTGGCACTTCAGGATTTTGTCAAAAGCTTTGCTGCGTGGCTCTATATTATATGGCGGAAACCATTTTCAGTTGGAGACCGGATAAGGGTCGGGGATGTTGCCGGGGATGTGATAGATATCAGTATGATGCGGTTTTCATTGAACGAAATAGGTGAATGGGTTGATTCCGATCAGAGTACAGGGCGAATAATTCACGTAGGCAACAATCTCATTCTGAATAATCCAATCGTTAATTTTACTGAAGGTTTCCCTTATATATGGGAAGAGATCCCGGTGCTGATAACATTTGAAAGTAACTGGCGGCAAGCAAAAAAAATTATTCTTAAGGTCATTGAAAAGCATTCCGTCAATTCAAAAAAAATATCAGGCAAAACGATTCGTGACATCAGCCGTAAATATATGATTTTCTATCACAAGGTAACACCTATTGTCTATACCTCGGTGAAAGATTGTGGCGTACTGCTCACTGCCAGACTGGTCGTTGAACCACGCCAGCGGCGAATCATAGATGAACGGGTCTGGGAGGATATACTGACAGAATTCGAAAAATATTCTGATATTGATTTTGCCTATCCGACACAACGCTTTTTTGACAACCGAATTGAGGCTAAAAAGCCATCATCGGAGCCTGTTATCATGCCTCCGCAAAGTGACTGCAAAGATTAAAATTGTCATATTTTTTCATAATTTGGGCAATAAATGTAAATAATCCTGCGTTTATTGCACCAAGATGTATGTCATCACAGTAACAACCTAAAAAAGGTGTGGAATCATGAAAACTAATCTAATTATGACAGTCGGACTCGTTGCAATGCTGGGAATCTGTGGCACTGCGCTCAAGGCGGACGCTACTGAAGGAGCAACAAAAGTAAGAGGTGAGCAAAAAGGTAAACGTCGCGGAAAACCAACTGAGGAACAAAAAGCACGACGTGCACAATTCCGCAAAATGATGCAGGAAAAATATCCTGAAGAAATGAAAGCAATTAAAGAGCTGTTTGCAACCGACAAGGAAGCGGCTAAAGCAAAGCTCAAAGCTCTGGTAAAAAAGATGCGTGCAGAACACAAAAATAGCAAAGGCGACAAAAGAGTTGGCTATCTGCTGAAAAAATATCCTGAAGAAATGAAAGCAATTAAAGAATTGCGCGAAACCGATCCGGAAGCGGCCAAAGCAAAGCTCAAAGCTCTGGTAAAAAAGATGCGTGCAGAACGCAAAAATAGCAAAGGCGGCAAAAGAGTTGGCTATCTGCTGAAAAAATATCCTGAAGAAATGAAAGCAATTAAAGAATTGCGCGAAACCGATCCGGAAGCGGCCAAAGCCAAGTTCAAAGCTTTAATTGAAAAAGCTAAAGCTGCGCGGGAGCAACGGAAGCAGAACAAAAAAGGCAAACAATCTGCAGAATAAAAATTAAGATCTTCTCCTAGGGCGGGATTCGGCAAATGTCGAGTTCCGCCCGTTTTTATCTGCCAGAACGAAAACGTCGTGTAATAGGAACCAACTGTTTGAGACAACCATTCAGAAGTCATAGGTTTATCTTTCATCAGCCACTTATAAATAAGAACTCTATAAAGAGTATGTAAATTTTTTTGTGTAAATGGGCATGATATGCTAAATTAAGTCATAAGGAGACTTAAAATCATGACTATTCGCGAAAAATTATTGGATGAATTGCTCAAGGATTACAAAAATCCAGAGG
>JAKIUY010000182.1 GCA_021647315.1 Victivallaceae bacterium | reverse complement strand
GCCACCGTTAACTTTCTTTTGAATGAATACTTTCAACTCTTGCCCACGTTTTTTAATTACCTTGAGTGGGATGCCGGTACCATCAGCCTGACCACTTGGCAGTTCGTCAGGATCAAGGTGGAAAGTTATCGCTTTGCCGGTTTTTTGAACACAGCGCCAAACAGTCATACGGTTAAATTTTATGCCAAACATATTTGTTATTTTCTCAGATACACTGTGATTTATCACATTATTCCGCGGATGTTTTGTCATGATATTTCTCGGTAATTGCCGGGATGTAATGTGAAAAATGTCAGATTAAAAAATAGACGGTTGTTTTCGGCAACCGTCTTTGTCAGATTAAATCCTTGTTTAAAATTGCTTAAAAGTAGTGGCGGTTTTTGTGATAAACCGCCTTTATAGAATTAAAACAGAGCTTTGAATTTAAGCTGTAAATATTTATCCTGTTGTTCTATTTTGATGGTAACAAGTAACTCGTCGAGTTCCGCTTGCGTTAACGGCTCAAGCATTTTCTTGAGTGATGAAAAGGAGTTGCTATTGATTTCCAGCAGTGCCGGTATCTGTTCTTCGGTTGCTGAATTGACCAAAAGCGTCAGTCGTATTCGTTGCCGGCAACTGGTGCGTTTTATGCAGACTGCACAATATTCCCCATTTTTACCCCGCTCGGCATTATTCGAATAGCATTCGATTTTTTTGCCGTTGAATAATTTTCTTACAGGTGTAATCTGTTTGATTGAACATTCAAGCTCTGAGTATTGTTTATCGTCAAGTCGAAAGCCGGAACTGTTGACCCCGATATAGCTGGCGGCGGTTGCCTTGAAAAAGTTAAATTTCATTGAAACACCTCCATTTGTGGAATTGTCGTAAGTTCACCGGCATGATTGAGATGTTCAAGCTCAATTATCGGTGAGTTGGCTTCCGCTGCGATATTGAGTGCGGCGAACATTAAAGAGTTAATCAATCGTGGAATCCCTGAGGTAAAATCGTAGACCAGAGTTGTCGCTTGCGAGTCTATTATCTGCTGATGTGCACCGGCTGTTTTCAAGTGGTGATCGATATATTTTGCTGTATCGGCTCGTGAAAGTGCCGTAAGCCGACTGAATATGGTTATGCGTTGACGGATCGGTTCATTTATTCTTAATTTCAATTGCTGCAGGAATTCATCATTGCCTGCCATTATTACTGAAAAGAGGTTTTTATCTTCAAAGTTGAAATTGGTCATAAGTCGAATAGTCTCCAACGTCTGATGAGATATTTTCTGTACTTCATCGAGAATAAGGATGGGGTTTGTCGGTTGTATTTCCGCAATACAGTCCTGGATTTTACCGAGCATTTTTGTCGTCGACACCACGGGTTCAATATTCAGTTTTATGCAGATATATTTCAGCATATCCGCAGGTTTGAGCATGGCGAACGGAATATATATTATTTTGTGCTCATTAGGCTGAAGCTGCTGCGAAATGTAATTTAAAAACATTGTTTTTCCCGTGCCCGGGGCGCCGGTCAAGACTGCAAATCCTCTGTAGTTGATGAAATGGGCGATTGTTTTGACTAACCGTTCCCGTGAAGCGTCAAGAAATGGATTTTCCGCTCTATTAGCAAAGGGAACGGCAGAAAAACCGAACATGTCTAGTTTATGATTAATCATTTTTATTATTCTCCTTCAGTTGTTTTTTTTCTACCTGGCAGTTTGTTGTTAAAATCACGATTCAGCAAAGCTGCTCGGCCAAAATTTTGATTATCATAGCTGACAATAGGACGTTCAGGCACAAACGGATCGTACTTAACGGTGATGGTTTTGCCCGCCAGCGTCCAGCTGGTTTCAAAAATTTTGCAGTCCAGAGCGAAAGTCCCATCTTTTTTCACTTTGCGCGTGGTGGTGAAATAGAAAGTCTCATCGCCATCGATAACATTAAACAATCGTACCTTGTGTGAGGAGTTCATCCAACGTTCAATTGGCGAGCTCTTTATTGTAGAATGAATTTTTAAATTATATTCAGCCTCGCTCCACTGCCAGAATTTACGGTTGAGATCCTCAAGCTTTTTCGGAGCATTCAAGGTCATCAGCGGATCAAGGAATGAATTGCGTACTGTAAGAAAAAAACGCTCAATCTTACCCTTTGCTGCACAGTCTCTTATCTGCGTGTGGATTACAGTTGTACCGAGTTCAGCCATGATTCGTTTGACTTGGGTGGAAAGAAATACCTGCCCGTTATCGCAGTAAAGCCGCTCGGGGATACCACGTTTGAACAAGGCGGTTTTCAGACATGACAAGTAGGCGAGCACATCCTGTTTGAAGAAAAATTCACCATGGCAGAGCAACCTTGAGTGATCATCTATTATTGCGACAAGAAATGTCTGTTTTTTAGTCCATCTGCCACGTTCATTTAACTGCGGCAAATAGGGCCCGTACATAATATCGGTCTGCCAGAGGTTGCCGGCATAAGGTGCTTCGAAAGAGCGACGCTCCTTTAATGATGCACCTTTCTGTGGACGAATTGTCTTAACATAACGATAAATGGTACTCGCACTCGGCTGATTATCAACGATCACGCCGGTATCTTTCATAAGCTTAATCATAACGCTTGTTTTTAACTTCGGGTATTCGCTAAGATGCTTGAACTAAGCCGCTATCGCGGCAAAAAAAGCATACTTCGATTGCTATAATTGTTTTGCAGTATAAATTATTCCTTCCGTCCAGCCTTATACTGTAATATAGAACCAAACGAAAGGAACAAAAAGCATGAAAAAAAACTACACCGTAAGTGCCTCAAACTCAAGCCTCAAGAACGAGAAAATTTAAAAAAACTTCGTGCAGGCTCTACTCCATTGCGTGAACAATACATTGCCGATCTGAAATTTCACCGTTTCAGTCCCCTTACTGTAAAAAAATATACTGAAGAAATGTTGCGCCTTGTTGCTTGCACTTGGAAGTCCCCAGCGATACTGTCTGATGATGAGCTGCGACAGCATTTCGACTATCTGGAAAATAATCGTCACTATTCAAATTCAGTTCTCGGTATCGCCTACAGTGCGGTTAAATTTTTTTACGCTCATACATGCCCACAGGAGATGCCATTCCTAAAAATTTATCGTCACCAGAAAGATAAAACTTTACCCGTGGTTTTATCGCAACATGAAGTACGTGAAGCGTTAAACAATGTTCATGACATTCGTTATCGCAGTTGCCTAACTCTGATTTATTCATGTGGTCTACGGGTCAATGAAGCTGTTAATATAACAGTCAATGATATTGATTCAGAGCAAGGGCTTATTTATATTCGTAATGGGAAAGGGGGTAAACCAAGAGCTGTACCGCTACCAGAACACACGTTGCATATATTGCGCAACATCTGGCAAACACACCACCACTCTGAGTTGCTTTTTCCTGCCTATATTGTCTCAAGAACTCCTGTCTATCGTAAATATGGCTGTCAAGATTATCCTTGTTCTAATGTTGTTTTGTTAACCCACTTCAAGCAAGCACTTGCAAGTGCCGGATGTCGTAAAAATGCGACAATACATACCCTTCGGCATTCTTATGCTACTCATCTGCTTGAACACAAATTACACAGTTCAAGTCCTTTTTTCGACTTTTTCTCAGCCTTTTCTGCTCAAAAAACATTTTGAGCCTTGTTTTTCGTGGTGTCTAAAATTGTTTACAATTATTTTATCTTTTATTACTTGAAAAGTCTTTTATTGATGCGATATTTATGGTGTCTGTATTTTGTGAAAGAAAATTAATAAAGGATTTCAAATGTTTCCAAGAATAAAAAGCTATAAGGCTAACGGCAAAGATTATGAATATCTAGTAATTAGCGAGTCCTGCAGAAATAAAAATGGGACATCAACAACTCGTGACATGGCAACAATTGGCAACACCAAAAAAATAGGAAAGGCGGAGGTTGAGAAATTAATAAATGGCCTAGCTAGATTGTTCAAGATAGATACTTGCAAAACAGCAAATGATATAAAAGTATTAGAATCATTGGAGCATGGCAGTATAATTTTATGGAAACATTTTTGGGAACAGTTAGGTTTAGGTAAGATCATAAGCAAATACATTTCAAAAGAAAAAAGTAAAGTGTCAATAGATGTTGCAAAATATGTAGAAATGATGGTGGTTAGCAGAAATTCAAATCCACTTAGCAAGCTTGCTACAACTCGCTGGAAAGAAACAACTTCATATAAATACATGAATGGATATAGTGATTTGAACAATGAAGTCGAATATTATTATCGCTCGATGGATTACCTTTTAGGGTCAAAAGAAGAAATAGAATTTGCAATATTTGAAAAGTTGAAAAATTTATTTAGTATTAATATCAAAATGACCTTCTATGATATAACATCAACTTATTTTCACTCAGATCAATGCTCTATTTCAGAACTTGGATATAGCAGAGATTCTCGTTCTGATTTAAAGCAAATAGTAATAGGTGTAGTTACTAGCGAAGAGGGGTATCCTATTAAACATTATGTGTTTACTGGGAATACTAAAGACGAATCAACTGTAGGACAAGTAATACGTGATTTGAAAAATAAATTTCATATAGAAGAAACAACTTTTGTTGGTGATAGGGGCATGATTACCAAGCTCAACCTAGAGCATATAATAAAAAAAGATTTTAGTTATATAATGGGTGTAAAATTTAGGCAAGATGAGATAATGGATATGTTGTTTGATGATACAAGTAATTTAATTAGCAATTATGAATCATATAAAAATCTTAAAATACAGGAACGAATATTGAATATAAAGGATTTCATTATTTGGAAAACTGCAAATATACTAAAAGAAGCAAGCATAAAATATGAGACCCGTGATATTGAAGAATTTAAAAAATGCATCTTAAAACTAACCAATAAGAGTGTAATAAAAGAAGAAGGGTTTTCAGTGTTATTAAAAACCTTATCTGCTAATGATTCAAAAACAAAAAGAAAACTATCGCATCTAATTAACAAGTATGAAAATAAATATGATGATATACGACGAGTTGTTGTATGCTTAAATGAAGAAAGAAAGCAGGCTTCTAAGATAAACTAAAGTTTTCCTATAATTGACCAACTTAAATTATGCACCAATGCGGAAAATGCAAGCGCAAATTGATTTTATAGCGGGGATGACTGTTTTCTGGCAGCCCCTATTTAAAACATCAGTTTTAATTTCAGCTGCAATCTTTCTTCTGACATCGGCAAAAGCAAAAGCATTGGATC
>JAKIUY010000181.1 GCA_021647315.1 Victivallaceae bacterium | reverse complement strand
AGCGAGCCTGCGAGCGGTTTATGCTGATTTTCCGCTTGAATTATGACTGCGAAATGATACTCAACATCATTTAAAAGACACCAGAAAAACTTTCATCTTTTTTCATGCCGCTTTTGACACTACCTAACTTGCAATGCAGCAATACAAACGAGAACTGTCAGATGACAGTCATAGAGACAACAGAGGTGATTTCAAAAGTCAAACGCGAGCATGATTTTTTACCATTTTGGACGAGTATATTTTGACTTTTTAGCGATTGAGCATACCGGTAGGTATCTGAATGAGCTCAAGATCAAAAGATGTCGTTCAAAATTTAAAATCTGCCGTGGAGAGTTTTAAAATTGCCCCAACAGATAAAACAGATAATAATCGCCAGGCAGACCTCCTTCATTTTAAATTGCCCGATAGAGCCGATATCAGACAAATAATTTATACCCATTATGGGTAGTTATTAACGCGCCTATTTTGCTGTTTAAGCTTAAACCTAAAAATAAAAATGTTTAATGTTTACACGCACCAGTGTTGCGTTTTTGTTGCATGGTGTTTTGAGAGATTATAGCATTAGTTTCACGACTTTGCAAGGATTAAATCAGAAAAAATCTAAAAAAAATAAAAAGATAGTTGTTTTTTTGCCATAATACAATATACTATAATATAGTGAAGCAATTGTATAGCTATTCATCATGAAGATATGCAGTTTATCCAGTTTATCATATTAAGGTTATATCTTATTAAATGAAGCGCAAGGCAAAAATAATTGGAGATGGACCGGTTTATCTAAGAATAGCGGCAGACATCAAAAATACCGTCCAGAGTGGTGAGCTTAAGCCTGGCGACAACATCATGCCGGAACGTAAGTTGGCTGAGTTTTATCAGGTCAGCTATGGAACGCTGCGCAAAGCAATTGAAGTGTTGGTTGCTGAAAATTTATTGACAAAAGTTCAGGGGAGTGGAGTTTTTGTTACCAAAGACAAGCCTGCTAGTTCTACACCTGCTGACAGACCGATACGGATTGGGATAAATGTACCGACACTTAAATTGTCCTATTATACGGCGATGGTTGAAGTTATGGAGCAGATGATTATTGATAATCATTATGAATTCTTTTTGATTCGCGGTGATTTAGGACGGAAGTCGAAACAAAACCGATTGGAAAATATTTTACAGCGAACGAAGTTGGATGGCTTGATTCTGGTCGGGGAGATCATGACGGAACAATTTAACTCTATCAGACAGATTGCTCCGGAAATGAAGATGATTTTTCTAGATGGTACAGTAAACGGCGAGGAGGTTGATTTTATCAAAT
The DNA here is from genome assembly GCA_021647315.1 of Victivallaceae bacterium. Lineage (GTDB taxonomy): Bacteria > Verrucomicrobiota > Lentisphaeria > Victivallales > Victivallaceae > JAKIUY01. The sequence continues at coordinate 3,943 of JAKIUY010000181.1, read as the reverse complement.
TCGATGATGAATCCGGTGCATTCTCCGCCACTGAACATCTCATCCGCCAGGGGGGCAAAAAAATTCTGTTTATCGATGGGTGCAGTTTTTTTATCAATCCCGGATTGCGTGAAAAAGGTTATCTGGCAGCCATGGAGCGCTACAATCTTGAACCATGGGTAAAATATGGTACCGGATTTGATTATGAAAGCGGTTATAATGCGATGCAGGAAATTATTGACAGTGGTCGGATGCCGGATGCGATTTTCTGTGTTACTGATTTGGTTGCAATGGGGGCGATGCAGGCTCTATCCAATCATCAGTTCAGGGTGCCGGAGCAACTGCTGGTTGCGGGCTTCAGTGATCTGCGTGAAGCTGACTTTACCCATCCGAGAATCTCTTCCGTCAAAGTCGATGTAAAAGAGATATCGCGGCTGGCGGTGTTGGAAATGTTTGACAAAATTGCCGGACGGAGTAAAAGCCGCTGGCAGGTGATCTTCCCTACTCATCTGATTGTCAGAGCGTCGAGTACTCCTAAACCGAAACCGTTTGCAAAACAGACTAGGCAATCGCACAATAATATCGTAATCAGAAAACTTGAACCAGAACCAGTATTAGCATAAATATAGATATTTAGTTGTTGTCATCGCTGAATGAGCCACAAACAAATTAGGAGAATAAGACAATGGAAGGATCATAAATATTGAAAAACTAGGAGTAATAATAATTGATTGATGTCATGATGATTTCTACCGCAAACACATAGGAGAGTAGAAAAATGAAAAAGCACAATAAAAAGCCAAGCAAAAAGAATCGTGAAACAATGCAATTTACCCTCATAGAGCTATTGGTTGTAATAGCTATTATTGCCATCCTGGCCAGTATGTTATTGCCTGCCTTGAATATGGCGCGGGACAAGGCCAAGGTGATAAGCTGTAAGAACAACATGAAGCAACAGGGACTTGCCCTGGCACTGTATGAAGGTGATTATAATGGGTATTTGCCAGCACCATATCGTACCACCGAACCACATGAGACAAGGTATTGGGCTGCCAAGCTTGCTGCGGACAAATATATTCCTACCACCGGTACTACCTACTGGGGAGCCTGGGCCATAAACTCACCGATTTTAGATTGTCCGGCCTGGGCGCATAAGAATGCTGCCGGTACAGTTGATAAAGTTGAATATGGAATGAATATAAAATTAGCACAGTTGGCTGGCGTGCCGGATAGTTCCAGTCATCAGAGTTGGTATGAAACATATCTTAAAAAAGCACAGATTCACCGTCCCGCCAAACGCATGTTAATTGGCGAAGGGGCCAATTTTTATATTGGCGGACCTTCGACTGCAGTTGGTGGTAATGGCGGCTCGTGGTTTCCTCATGGCGCTGCGGAATGGAAAAATGGCGCTATCCCGCCGAATGAGGCGGTAATGAATATTCTTTATCTTGACTATCATGTCGGCGATGAGCGTTACGGAGTATTGAGGGATTACTGGACCTATGCCTATATCTACGGGATACTGGAATAAAACTCTACCGACGGATGACTCACTCTACAAGCAATCTTGAAATCAAATAACTTTAAGTGTGTCTTGTGTATAGGCACTTTCGCCGCTCATATCGTTAAACGTTTATCGATGTCATTCAGTTTGTTTTAAAATCTAATCGTAAATTAAGTTGTGCCTAATCAGACGGCACCTGAAGGCAGATGCCGCTTCAAACTCCGCTGCGCTACGGAAGCAGAGTTTGAAGCGGTAACCTGGCCGGCCGTGCTGACGGTCTGCTTTCAGGTGCCACCTGTTTAGAATGATCAAGGGAAGCAATATGAATAAAAATATAGTTATTATTCAGACTGATGCCCAGCCATATAGTTGGCTGGGAATTACCGGTGACGGGCAAATTGAGACGCCAAATCTTGATCTGCTGGCTGAAGAGGGAATACTGTTTACCGAGAGTCATAGTTGCAGCGGAGTCTGTGTCCCGTCCCGAGCTGCCCTGATGACCGGGAGATATTCAATAGCCCATGGGGTGACAAATAATTTCATTGATTTACCCGAAGCAGAATTGCAGATGGGGCAGATTTTTTCAGCCGCCGGATATAAAACCGGTTATTTTGGGAAGACTCATTTCGGTTGGGATGATCAGAATATGCCCGCTGGCGGCTGGCAGGAGCATTTTTTGTGGGGGGAAGAATATAACAATTACTTGCGGGCGAACGGGATTAGCACCGTCTATCCGGAGGGAAATGAGATAAAAAAACAGACCAAATATTGGCCGTTTGGACAGTCCAACATTCCCATTGCGCACTATTTTGAAAATGTTATAGCCGACAAAGCACTTGATTTTATCCGACACCACAAAAACGAACAGTTTTTATTGTATCTTTCAAATATTGCGCCTCATGCGCCGATCACCCCACCGGGGCATTACGCAACAATGTATAATCCGGATGATATAGAATTACTGCCCCGCCATGAACAGGAACTAAAAGATAAATCGAGTGGCTTTACCAGGTGGATAAGCCAACTCCAAAAATATATCACCTCTGATGATTTACGAGTTTTTATAGCCTTAGGATATGGTCTGGTGTCAATGGTGGACGCTAACGTAGGTCGCCTGATCAAGTTATTAAAAGCGGAAAATATTTATGATGACACCATAGTGATTTTTACTTCAGATCATGGAGACTTCGCTTCTCAGTATGGAGTACTTGGTAAAAGTTGGTCAATGAGTGATGCGCTTATTCGCGTCCCGTTAATTGTGTCCCATCCGCAATACCGTCACACCGGGCGCAAGGTAGATGCTTTAGTAGAAAATATTGATGTTTTGCCGACTATAATGGAATATGCGGGGATTCCAATCCCCGGCATTATCCAGGGGAAACCTTTCTCTAGGCTTATTTCAGGCGAGGTCGGCGAGCTTAAAGATTATATTTTTGCCTACGACCAAGGGAATGAACTGTCACGGCATGATCACAGCGTTATGGTCAAAAACAGCAAGTGGAAACTGGTTTATAACTCTGACGATAGCATGGAACTCTATAATCTGAAAGCTGACCCATTAGAAAACATTAATTTAATTAAAGATAAACGATTTAAAGCGATAGCAGCAGAACTGGAGCGCAAAGTATTGCATTGGTTTTTGGAATATAGCGAAGGAGCCTATCGCAAAGAGGCGGTCGACTACTGGGTCGACGAATGCTGTTTTTACGATGAGGCAAAGTTTAACGGCACTAGGCAGCATAAAATTATAACCGATTGAACCGTTTCAGTAACTTTCGGATGGTGAATTAATTATAGTTTAAAATCATAATCTAACCAAAAAAATAACGGACAAGAGTAATGAGATGCGGTAATAAAGGATTATTATTAACATTAATTTTAGTATTATTCACTGGAGCAGTTGGTGATTTATCGGCGAAGCCACAAATTTTATATGAAAACACCCCGACTAACGGGATCAATGTCTATCCATTGAAGAGCCAGTGGCGTGGTCAGTCGATGACCTATAAACCGCTCAAAATTGCCGATAAATACTGGGTTAGTACTGGACAGGACTTTTTTGTCGCTGAATATGGTAAACCTTTAACTTTTACTGATAATTGGTTCAAAAAGAATGCCTATGCTACGGAATCCTATTCGATTAGCAATGGCATCTTGAAATTCAAAACCGGGCGGCAAGGTTTTACTTTTGGTTTCGGACAGAGTAAGACGACGCCATCGGCACTGGGTATCCGTTTTGGTGCCGGCTGGAATCAGGCTAAAAAAGATATTTACCGTCTGAAGCTAAAACTCAACCAGAGCGGCACAACAAAATGGCGTTTTGGTTATTTTTTCGTTAAACGAGGTAATCTGATCTATAAACAGATCAAAGAATTTACTGTAACCGGGCAAGGCACGCAATCCTTCGCCGGAAAGCTCGGTTTTGTCCGGGTAGTTATTCCGGCACCGTTGGTGGTCGGC